>NZ_FYDV01000014.1:0-149188 GCF_900187535.1 Pseudomonas sp. Irchel s3a18
TTTGCCGATGTCGATACCGAGAAGCGTCATCGTATTCATGAGAGATCCTCCGTCCGAAAACGAGAAAAGCCCTGCAAGCGTAAACCTGCAGGGCTTCTCGGTCAGGCTGACCATCTCATTAGCCCCGAGGCTAACGGGGCTTGTTGTGGTCGCGCGGGCTGGCTCCAGCTACTGGAACAACGACTCGCTCGACAATCCATTCTTCTCAAGGATCTCACGCAGGCGCTTGAGACCTTCGACCTGTATCTGTCTGACCCTTTCACGGGTCAGGCCGATTTCCAGGCCAACGTCTTCCAGCGTACTGCTTTCATGACCGCGCAAGCCGAAGCGGCGAATCACTACCTCGCGCTGCTTGTCGGTCAACTCCGAGAGCCACTGATCGATGCTCTGCGACAGGTCATCGTCCTGAAGCAGCTCACAGGGATCGGTGGGACGGTCATCGGTAAGGGTGTCCAGCAAGGTCTTATCCGAATCCGGACCCAGCGAGACGTCGACCGAAGAAACCCGCTCATTCAAGCCGAGCATGCGCTTGACCTCGCCCACCGGTTTTTCCAGCAGGTTGGCGATTTCTTCGGGAGAGGGTTCGTGATCGAGCTTTTGAGTGAGCTCTCGCGCCGCCCGAAGGTAGACGTTGAGCTCCTTGACCACATGAATCGGCAACCGGATGGTGCGGGTCTGATTCATGATGGCGCGTTCGATGGTCTGACGGATCCACCAGGTCGCGTAGGTCGAAAAGCGGAAACCGCGCTCTGGATCAAACTTCTCCACCGCCCGGATCAGCCCCAGGTTGCCCTCTTCGATCAGGTCGAGCAACGACAGCCCACGATTGACATAGCGCCGGGCGATTTTCACCACCAGTCGCAGGTTGCTTTCAATCATGCGCTTGCGCCCGGCCGGATCGCCACGTTGCGACAGGCGCGCAAAATGCACTTCTTCTTCCGGGGACAACAAGGGGGAAAAGCCGATTTCATTGAGGTACAGCTGCGTCGCGTCGAGCGCCCGCGTGTAGTCAATGTACTTATGTTGTTTAAGTGAGGCGGAGTGTTTGGATTTGGCGCGAGCCGAAGGCATGGCAGAGCCTTCGTTCAACGTCTGATCCGATGCGACGTCGGTCTCCATCAGGAGAACCTCATCGTCGATGTCAAACTCCGGCACTTCTTTACTGAGAGCCATTGTTATAGTCCTTTGGTGAGTTCGACCTCAAGCTCAAGCGGCGCCTTTATCCTTGGCAACGCTGGAGCCTGTTCCCTCTACGTGATGGAACAGGCTGGTAACAAATCAACGCGCAGGCAGGAATTGCAGCGGATCTACAGGCTTACCTTGTCGGCGAATCTCAAAATGCAGTTTCACCCGGTCTGTACCCGTTGACCCCATTTCGGCAATTGTCTGTCCGACCTTGACCTGCTGCCCCTCCCGAACCAACAACCTGCGGTTATGACCGTAGGCACTGACGTAGGTATCGCTGTGTTTGATGATGACCAGTTCGCCGTAGCCCCGCAAGCCACTCCCGGCGTAAACCACCGTCCCATCAGACGCAGCTAAAACAGGCTGTCCCAAATCTCCGGCGATATCAATTCCTTTATTCAAACTACCGTTTGAAGAGAATTTTCCAATCAGAATGCCATTAGATGGCCATCCCCAGCCCTTGGGCGCGGGGCCGGCCGGCGGTAGCGGCGCGGGGGCCGGCTTGTTTGCGACGGACGGTGCAACGCTCTTTGTATTGGCCGATGAACCCGAAGCAGGGCTCCGAGTGACGGTGAGCTTTCCGGAAGACGAAGTCGTTGTTGTGGACGACGTCACAGTCTGGTTCGACGTTGAACCGGAGCGCCCGTCAAAGCGAATCGTCTGGCCCGGGCGAATGGTGTAGGGCGCGGGAATGTTGTTGCGTGCAGCCAGCGCCTTGTAGTCCCAACCGTAACGAAAGGCAATGGAAAACAGGGTGTCACCCTTGCGCACGACATACTGACCGGTAGTAACCGCGGGACGCTTGGCCGCCGCACTGCCGCCGTCGACGACTCGTACATCACTCGATTTCGTGCTGGAACAACCGACCAACAATGAACTCAAGACAAGGCCAGTCACCAGGCACTGAAAGCTTGTGGTACCGATACGCTGTGCAATGTCCGTGAGACTCACCCGCCGCTCCCTTTCTGGTGGCTGAAAATAGAATATGCCTTGTTCAGGCATGAAATGTCGCAAGTATAACTGGCCGTTTGCACTTTTCCGTCGGTAAGGCGAAATCAAGACACGCACACGTTTGCTTGCTGTTGTTCAACTGCGTTTAACCGATCGTTGACGCTATAAGACCCGGGCAATCGAAGAGAATTCAGCGCCCTTGAACAAATGCTCAGGCCAATGGCCCGTTGAGCAACGGGACGAAGCGTACTGCGCCCAGAACACGCCTGGAAAAGCCCTGTTCCTCGCGAATGATCAACATCAACTGCTGAACCTCGCCCGACCCTACCGGAATCACCAGACGCCCTCCCGGCGCCAACTGATCAAGCAGTGCCTGAGGCACGTCGGTGGCAACTGCCGTAACAATGATGCCGTTGTAGGGCGCCAGTGCCGGCCAGCCTTCCCAGCCATCGCCCCAGCGGAACACCACGTTGCGCAGGTTCAACTCGACCAGACGCTCCTTGGCCCGATCCTGCAGGACCTTGATGCGCTCAACCGAGAACACCCGCTCGACCAACTGCGACAGCACCGCCGTCTGATAACCGGACCCCGTACCGATTTCCAACACTTTATCCAGAGGACCGGCCTCCAGTAGCAGCTCGCTCATGCGCGCCACCATGTAGGGCTGGGAAATGGTCTGGTTATGGCCGATCGGCAACGCCGTGTCTTCATAGGCGCGGTGCGCCAGCGCTTCATCGACAAACAGATGACGTGGTGTACGGCGGATCACTTCCAGTACCTGGGCGTTGCTCAGGCCTTCCTCGTACAGCCGCTGAATCAATCGCTCACGGGTACGCTGGGAGGTCATCCCGATACCGCGGCGCAGAATATCGTCTTGCTCACGAGCCATCAGCGCAGCCCCTCCAGCCAGCCATCGAGACTTGCAAAGGCACTATTGAAGGTCCGGTCGAGTTGCAGCGGGGTGATCGAAACGTATCCCTGCATCACCGCGTGGAAATCCGTGCCAGGCCCGCCATCTTCAGCGTCACCGGCCGCCGCAATCCAGTAGCCGGACTTGCCACGCGGATCGACCACCTTCGTTGGCGCCGCCGCACGGGCGCGGTGGCCCAGGCGAGTCAGTTGAATGCCGCGAATATGATCCAGGGGCAAGTTCGGAATATTCACGTTCAGCACCGTGCGTGGCGGCAGATCGAGTTCGGCGTGGGCCTCTACCAGTTTGCGCGCAAAGTAGGCCGCCGTCGGCAGATTTTCAACCTGGCGCGATACCAGCGAAAAGGCAAAGGAAGGCCTGGCCAGGAATCGCCCTTCGAGGGCGGCCGCGACCGTGCCGGAATACAGCACGTCATCGCCCAGGTTGGCACCAAGGTTGATACCGGAAACCACCATGTCCGGCTCGTGCGCCAGCAGGCCATTGAGGCCCAGGTGCACGCAATCGGTCGGTGTACCGTTGATGCTGATGAAACCATTGGCCAGGGTTTGCGGATGCAGCGGACGATCGAGCGTCAGCGAACTGCTGGCGCCACTTTTGTCCTGGTCCGGGGCGACAACCACGCACTCGCTGTAATCCGCCAGCGCAGCATAAAGCGCGGCAAGACCGGGTGCTGTTACCCCATCATCGTTAGAAATCAGAATACGCATGGGCTGTCCGTCTGCCCCACCGGCACCAGATCGACGAGTTCACGCACCAATACGGTGGCGAAGCATCCGGCCGGCAGGACGAATTCCAGTTGCAGAATGTCAGGCACGGGATAATGCCACGTCAACCCGCCAATGGGCAGCCGCAGGATGCGACGTTCATGGCTCATTCCGGCATTCACCAACCAGTCGCGCAAGTCGGCTTCCCCGGATGCGATTCGCTGTTCCAGTTCATGGGTCGCACCGGCGGCAGGTGAGTCGCCCTCGCCCCACTGCGGCCCGGTCGGGTGCAGGTCGAGTATGGCCAGGCGCGGGTCGTTGCATTCCTCGATACCGGCCGGGAAAAAGCTCCGGCTGTCGGTGAAGGCCAGCAAATCGCCTACCTGGGCACGCTGCCAACTGCCATCGGCCACACGCGCCGCCAGCACTTTATTGAACAGAAAGCTGCGCGCCGTGGACAGCAACCGCGAGCGCACATTGCGCTGCTCCGGCAGCGCCTTGCGTGCCGCCCACTCCCGCGCGTCAACCACGTTGCCGCCGTTATGGCCGAACCGCTGGGCACCGAAGTAGTTGGGAATACCTTGCTTGGCGATCAGTTGCAGACGCGCGTCAATGGCCGCCTTGTCGCCGGCAAACTGGGTCAGGCGCAAGGTGAAACCGTTGGCCGAATGCGCACCGCGCTGCAGCTTGCGTTTGTGCCGGGCGGTCTTGAGGATTTTCAGCGTGTCGTTTTCTGCCGCGGACAAGTCAGGATCAGCCTTGCCTGGCAATTGCACACTGAACCACTGGCGAGTCAGCGCCTGGCGGTCCTTCAGACCGGCGTAGCTGACCGTGCGTAATGGCACACCAGCAGCCTTGGCAATTCGCCGTGCCGCTTCCTCGGTATTCAGGCCACGTTTTTCCACCCAGATCCACAGGTGTTCGCCTTCGCCGGTCAACGGAATGTCGAGCACTTCATCGACCTGGAAATCTTCCGCGATCGCTTTCAATACTGCCGTGCCGAGGGGTTCACCGTAGGCTCGCGGGCCGAGCAGTTGCAATTCGTTCATGCGCGCGACAACAAGGCAACGGCGTGTACGGCAATGCCTTCTTCGCGACCGGTAAAGCCGAGCTTTTCGGTGGTGGTGGCTTTCACGTTCACTTGATCCAATTCAACTTGAAGATCCGCGGCAATCAGCGCGCGCATCGATTCGATATGCGGGGCCATTTTTGGCGCCTGAGCGACAATGGTGTTATCGACGTTGGCCACTTTCCAGCCCTTGGCATGGATCAGTGCAACGACATGACGCAACAGCACACGGCTGTCAGCGCCCTTGAACTGTGGGTCGGTATCCGGGAAATGCTTGCCGATGTCGCCGAGTGCGGCGGCGCCCAGCAAGGCATCGCTCAACGCATGCAGCAGCACGTCGCCGTCGGAGTGGGCGAGCAGCCCGAAGCTGTGAGCAATCCGCACGCCGCCCAGAGTGATGAAATCGCCTTCAGCGAAACGGTGCACATCATAGCCGTGGCCAATACGCATAAAAAACGCCCCGATTTAGTCAGGGCGTGATTCTACCTGCTTTAGGCGCCAAGGGCGTGGGCGTGATGCCGCAAGTGATCATCAATGAAGCTGGCGATGAAGAAATAGCTGTGGTCGTAGCCAGGTTGCAGGCGCAAGGTCAGCGGATGACCCGCCAGTTTTGCGGCCTGCTGCAAGGCTTCGGGCTTGAGCTGGGTGGCCAGGAAATCATCCCGGTCACCCTGGTCTACCAGCAATGGCAGTTTTTCGCCGGCCTCGCTGATCAACACACACGCATCCCACTCACGCCACTTCGAGCGCTCTTCGCCCAGGTAGCGTGAAAACGCTTTCTGGCCCCACGGGCAATCCATGGGATTGTTGATGGGCGCGAAGGCCGACACCGACTGATAGCGACCCGGATTGCGCAGGGCACACACCAGCGCACCATGCCCGCCCATTGAGTGCCCGCTGATGGCGCGCTTATCCGATGCAGGAAAACTCGCTTCGACCAACGCCGGCAATTCCTCGACGACGTAGTCGTGCATCCGATAGTGCCTGGCCCAGGGTTCCTGTGTAGCGTTCAGGTAGAACCCGGCTCCCAGGCCGAAATCCCAGGCGCCGTCCGGGTCACCCGGCACATCCATGCCCCGCGGGCTGGTGTCCGGCGCCACGATGATCAGCCCAAGCTCGGCCGCCATGCGCATGGCGCCGGCCTTGTGCATGAAATTCTCGTCGGTGCAGGTCAGGCCCGACAGCCAGTACAGCACTGGCAGCTTGCCGCCCTGCTCCGCCTGGGGCGGCAGGTACACGGCAAACACCATGTCGCAACCGAGCACTTCGCTGCGGTGTTTGTAACGCTTATGCCAGCCACCAAAACTCTTCTGGCATGAGAGATTTTCCAGACTCATGGGACCTCCCAGCTGCAAGCTGCAAGCGTCAAGCTGCAAGAGGGGCGAGCCCACTTGCCGCTTGTGACTTGCAGCTTGTCGCTGCTCTTAGAAGTGGATGACCGAACGGATGCTTTTGCCTTCATGCATCAGGTCAAATGCCTTGTTGATGTCTTCCAGGCCCATGGTGTGGGTGATGAAGGTATCCAGAGGAATCTCGCCGCTCTGGGCCATTTCCACATAGCTTGGCAATTCGCTACGACCGCGTACGCCACCAAACGCCGAACCGCGCCAGACGCGACCGGTCACCAGTTGGAACGGACGGGTAGCGATTTCCTGGCCAGCACCGGCCACGCCGATGATCACCGACTCGCCCCAGCCTTTGTGACAGCATTCCAGCGCCGCGCGCATCAATTGAACATTGCCGATGCACTCGAAGGAAAAATCCACGCCGCCATCGGTCATGTCGACAATGACCTCCTGGATCGGACGGTCGAAATCTTTCGGGTTCACACAGTCCGTGGCCCCCAACTGCCTGGCGATTTCAAATTTGGCCGGGTTGATGTCGATGGCGATGATACGGGCCGCCTTGGCCTTGACCGCACCGATGACCGCCGACAGACCGATACCGCCCAGACCGAAGATGGCCACGGTGTCACCCGGCTTGACCTTGGCAGTGTTGATCACCGCACCAATCCCGGTGGTGACACCACAGCCCAGCAGGCAGACTTTTTCCAGCGGCGCCTCTTTTTGAATTTTCGCGACGGAAATTTCCGGCAGCACGGTGTACTCGGAAAAGGTCGAGGTGCCCATGTAGTGAAAAATCGGCTGACCTTTGTAGGAGAAACGCGTAGTGCCGTCAGGCATCAAACCCTTGCCCTGGGTGGCACGAATGGCCTGGCAGAGGTTGGTCTTGCCCGACTTGCAGAACTTGCACTGGCCACATTCCGGGGTATACAGCGGGATCACGTGATCACCCACCGCGACCGAGGTCACACCCTCGCCGATGGCTTCGACAATGGCTCCGCCTTCGTGACCCAGGATCGACGGGAAGATGCCTTCCGGGTCCGCACCGGACAAGGTGTAGGCATCGGTATGGCACACACCGGAGGCGACGACACGTAACAGGACTTCACCGGCCTTGGGCATGGCGACATCGACTTCAACGATCTCGAGGGGTTTCCTGGCCTCGAAGGCAACGGCAGCGCGCGACTTGATCATCCTGACTCTCCAGTGAATAAAAACGAGGCAACGAGTGTAAAACACTGCCGGACGATTAATAATCCAGCCAAAAGCAAAACATTATTGCCGTACAGGGATAATCTAAATGTCCGACAACCGCTGGGAAGGTATCGACGAGTTCGTAGCCGTCGCTGAATGCAGCCAGTTCACCGCAGCCGCCGAACGCCTCGGGGTTTCGTCTTCCCATATCAGTCGACAAATCGTACGCCTGGAAGAGCGCCTGCAAACCCGCCTGCTCTATCGCAGCACGCGGCGAGTGACCCTCACCGAAGCCGGACAAACCTTCCTGCAACACTGCCAACGCTTGCAGGACGGTCGTGAAGAGGCTTTGCGTGCCGTCGGCGACTTGACCAGCGAACCCAAGGGCATGCTGCGCATGACCTGCGCAGTGGCCTACGGCGAACGTTTCATCGTGCCACTGGTGACCAGCTTCATGGCGCTTTACCCGCAACTGCGCGTCGATATCGAGCTGAGCAACCGCCCCCTGGACCTGGTGCACGAAGGCCTGGACCTGGCGATTCGCCTGGGCCGCCTGCAAGACTCACGACTGGTCGCCACCCGCCTGGCCCCACGACGCATGTTCCTGTGCGCCTCGCCGTCCTACCTCGAACGCTACGGCCGCCCCCACAGCCTGTCTGAACTGAGTCGCCACAACTGCCTGATCGGCAGTTCGGACCTCTGGCAGCTGGAACAGGACGGGCGAGAATTTTCCCAGCGAGTACAAGGCAACTGGCGCTGCAACAGCGGGCAAGCGGTGCTGGATGCGGCACTACAGGGTGTTGGCTTGTGCCAACTGCCGGACTACTACGTGCTGGAACACCTGAACAGCGGCGCACTGGTATCGCTGCTCGATACCCATCAACCGCCGAACACCGCCGTATGGGCCCTGTACCCGCAGCAACGCCATCTATCGCCGAAAGTGCGCAAACTGGTGGACTACCTCAAGGACGGGCTGGCCAAACGACCGGAGTACAGTGGCTGAAGCTGACTAAAGCAGGCTCTGGCTCTGGCTTTGGCTTTGGCTCTGGCTCTGGCTTTGGCTCTGGCTCTGGCTCTGGCTCTGGCTCTGGCTTTTGATCTTGATTCACCCGCCCCCTCGGGAGGCTGAGCGCAGGTATTCATCCGGGGATTGGTGCGCAGCGCCGTTCGACGCAGTCGAACTCATTGCATGGAGGTCGTCGCGAAGCAGACCGGAGGGCAATGCCCCCGGATGGATGCCGGAGTGAAGGAACCCCGAGCCTAGGCGAGGGGCCGGACGCTCGGGGCGAAACGTTTTTTTGCTTACTTTTTTTAGGCGCTTGTAAAAAAAGTGAGTCGCCGTCGGGCGAAACCATAAGTCGCCATGACCGCAGCAACGGATATGTACACCGCACCCGCAAGAGAATGGCCGGCTACCAGGCCGCCTTCGCGGGCCAACCCGCCCCACAGAGATGGGTTACCTACAAAGAACCCCGATGAGCCCACCGCTGACGCAACCACTCAAGATCTTCAGGCCGCGTCACCTTGAGGTTATCCGCCCGCCCCTCAATCAAGCGCGGCGCCTGCCCCGACCACTCCATGGCGGACGCCTCATCGGTAATGGTCACATCAGCCACCAGGCTGTCAGCCAGCGCCCGATGCAAAGCCCCCAAACGGAACATCTGCGGCGTATAAGCCTGCCAGATCACACTGCGATCAACGGTTTCGAGCACCCGGCCATGCTTGTCCACTCGTTTGAGGGTGTCACAGGCCGGCACCGCCAGCAGCCCACCGACAGGGTCATCCGCCAGCTCCGACAGCAGCTTGTCGAGATCGTCGCGGGTCAGGTTCGGTCGCGCAGCATCATGGACCAACACCCAGTCCTCATCGGCAGCGCCCTGCGCGTGCAGGTGCAGCAAGGCATTGAGCACAGACCCCGAGCGCTCTTCGCCGCCCTCCACCCGCTGAATGCGAGGGTCGGCAGCGCAGGCCAGGTTCGGCCAATAAGGATCATCAACAGCAAGACTGACCACCAACCCCTTCAAGGCCGGGTGATCGAGGAAACAGCCAAGGCTGTGTTCAAGAATAGTGCGTCCGCCCAGTTGCAAATACTGCTTGGGACGGTCCGCGGCCATACGGGCACCGACGCCCGCGGCGGGAATCACGGCCCAGAAGGCCGGCAAGGTGTGCATCATTGGGCCAACTGGTAAAGCGTTTCACCGTCCTTGACCATGCCCAACTCATGGCGGGCCCGTTCTTCAACGGTCTCCATGCCTTTTTTCAGCTCCATGACTTCTGCATCCATCACTCGATTGCGCTCCAGCAGGGTCTGGTTTTCAGCTTGCTGATCGGCAATTTGCTGAGTCAGGTCGGCCACCTGCGCCAGGCTGCCGTTTCCCACCCACAGGCGGTACTGCAAACCACCCAGGAGCAAGAGCAAGACAAGAAACAACCAGTAGGGACTGCGCATCGAATATCAGGTATCCAGTGAAAAAAAACAGCCATGCCAAGACTTTGAAGCGTCTGATAGCACGAAGCCTGGAAGAACCAGGCTCGTACTCTAAAGCATCAGATTAGTGGCAAAAAACCCGCTGTAGCGTTTTTTTTCGACACAATCCGGTGTCTTTTTACGCGTCCAGGCTTAGCCGCGGAACTCGCTACGGCCATTGTACTTGGCCTTGGCGCCCAATTGCTCTTCGATACGCAGCAGTTGGTTGTACTTGGAAACGCGGTCGGAGCGGCACAGCGAACCGGTCTTGATCTGGCCAGCCGAGGTGCCCACGGCCAGGTCGGCAATGGTCGAATCTTCGGTTTCGCCGGAACGGTGCGAGATCACCGCAGTGTAACCAGCAGCCTTGGCCATCTGGATCGCTTCCAGGGTCTCGGTCAGGGTGCCGATCTGGTTGAACTTGATCAGGATCGAGTTGGCGATCTTTTTGTCGATGCCTTCTTTCAGGATCTTGGTGTTGGTCACGAACAGGTCGTCGCCCACCAGCTGGGTCTTTTCGCCGATCTTGTCGGTGAGGATTTTCCAGCCTGCCCAGTCGGACTCGTCCAGGCCATCTTCAATGGAGATGATCGGGTAACGCTCGGTCAGACCTTTGAGGTAGTCAGCGAAACCTTCAGCGGTGAACACCTGGCCTTCACCGGACAGGTTGTACTTGCCGTCTTCGAAGAATTCGCTGGCCGCGCAGTCCAGTGCCAGGGTCACGTCGGTGCCGAGTTTGTAGCCAGCGTTGGCCACCGCTTCGGAGATCACTTTCAGTGCGTCTTCGTTGGACGCCAGGTTCGGCGCGAAACCACCTTCGTCACCCACGGCAGTGCTCAGGCCACGGGCCTTCAGAACAGCTTTGAGGTGATGGAAAATCTCGGTGCCCATGCGCAGACCTTCCGAGAAAGTCTTGGCGCCAACTGGCTGAACCATGAATTCCTGGATGTCGACGTTGTTATCGGCGTGCTCGCCACCGTTGATGATGTTCATCATCGGAACCGGCATCGAGTAGACACCCGGGGTGCCGTTCAGGTTGGCGATGTGAGCGTACAGCGGCAGGTCCTGGTCGTGAGCGGCAGCCTTGGCGGCGGCCAGGGACACGGCGAGGATGGCGTTGGCGCCCAGGCTGCCTTTGTTCTCGGTACCGTCCAGCTCGATCATGATGCGATCGAGGGCTTTCTGGTCAATCGGGTCTTTACCCAGCAGCGCGGTGCGGATCGGGCCATTGATGTTGGCCACGGCCTTCAATACACCTTTGCCCAGGTAACGGCTCTTGTCGCCATCACGCAGCTCCAGCGCTTCGCGCGAGCCAGTGGAAGCACCGGACGGCGCGCAGGCGCTGCCGATGATGCCGTTGTCGAGAAGCACGTCCGCTTCGACAGTGGGATTGCCACGGGAGTCGAGAACTTCACGACCTTTGATGTCGACGATTTTTGCCATTGTTGTAAACACTCCAAAGTTGACGAAAACGACGCAGCTGTAGGAAAGCTTTTTACCGTCGGCAAGTAATATGCAGCGGGCAGACTTGCGGACGATAAGGCCCGGACCAGAAGGTCCGAGCGTTAAATCGTGCGGTACTTTACCGGAGAATCGAGGGTTACGCGGTTTCTACCGTCGGAAAACTCTTCACCAGATCGTCCAGAGCCTTGAGCTGGGTCAGGAATGGCTCCAGCTTGTCCAGGCGCAAGGCGCAAGGGCCGTCACACTTGGCGTTATCCGGATCCGGATGAGCCTCCAGGAACAGGCCGGCCAGCGACTGGCTCATGCCGGCCTTGGCGAGGTCTGTCACCTGGGCGCGGCGACCACCGGCAGAATCGGAGCGACCGCCGGGCATTTGCAGCGCGTGGGTCACGTCGAAGAACACCGGGTACTCGAACTGCTTCATGATGCCGAAGCCGAGCATGTCCACCACCAGGTTGTTGTAGCCGAAGCTCGAACCACGCTCGCAGAGGATCAACTGATCGTTACCCGCCTCTTCGCACTTGCTCAGGATGTGTCGCATTTCCTGAGGGGCGAGGAATTGGGCCTTCTTGATGTTGATCACAGCGCCGGTCTTGGCCATCGCGACGACCAGGTCGGTCTGGCGCGACAGGAAGGCCGGCAACTGGATGATGTCGCAGACTTCAGCAACCACTGCAGCCTGCTCAGGCTCATGGACATCGGTGATGACCGGCACGCCAAAGGCTTGCTTGATGTCCTGGAAAATCCGCATGCCTTCCTCGAGGCCCGGGCCCCGATAGGAAGCGACCGACGAGCGGTTGGCCTTGTCGAAGCTGGCCTTGAACACGTAAGGGATACCGAGCTTTTCGGTGACCTTGACGTATTCTTCACAGACCTGCATCGCCATTTCACGGCTTTCCAGCACGTTCATGCCACCGAACAGCACCATCGGTTTGTCGTTGGCGATTTCGATGTTGCCGACGCGGATGATCTTTTGAGCCATCAGGTTCAAGCCTTCTTCTGGTGTTGAGCCAAAGCTGCTTTGACAAAACCACTGAACAGCGGGTGACCGTCACGCGGAGTCGAGGTGAACTCCGGGTGGAACTGGCAAGCCACGAACCATGGGTGGTTCGGGGCTTCGACCACTTCGACCAGCGCGCCATCACCGGAACGACCGGAGATTTTCAGACCGGCCTCCATGATTTGTGGCAGCAGGTTGTTGTTCACTTCATAACGATGGCGATGACGCTCGACGATCACGTCCTTGCCATAGCAATCATGAACCAGGGAGCCGGCTTCCAGCAGGCAGTCCTGGGCACCCAGGCGCATGGTGCCGCCCAGGTCGGACGACTCGGTACGGGTTTCAACGGCGCCGGTGGCATCTTCCCACTCGGTGATCAGGCCCACGACCGGGTGACCACTGGTGCGATCGAATTCGGTGGAGTTGGCGTCTTTCCAGCCCATCACGTTACGAGCGAACTCGATCACGGCCACTTGCATGCCCAGGCAGATACCCAGGTATGGAATCTTGTTTTCGCGAGCGTATTGAACGGCGGTGATCTTGCCTTCCACGCCACGCAGACCGAAGCCGCCAGGCACCAGGATCGCGTCCACGCCTTCGAGCAGCGCGGTGCCCTGGTTCTCGATGTCTTCCGAATCGATGTAGCGCAGGTTGACCTTGGTGCGGTTGCTGATGCCGGCGTGACTCATCGCTTCGATCAGCGACTTGTAGGCATCGAGCAGTTCCATGTACTTGCCGACCATCGCGATGGTGACTTCGTGCTCCGGGTTCAGCTTGGCATCAACCACGGCTTCCCACTCGGACAGATCGGCGCTGTCGCATTGCAGGCCGAAGCGCTCCACGACGAAATCATCCAGGCCCTGGGCGTGCAGGATGCCCGGGATCTTGTAGATGGTATCGGCGTCTTCCAGCCCGATGACCGCACGCTCTTCAACGTTGGTGAACTGCGCGATCTTGCGACGCGAAGACAGGTCGATCGGGTGGTCGGAACGGCATACCAGTACGTCAGGCTGCAGGCCGATGGAACGCAGTTCCTTGACCGAGTGCTGGGTAGGCTTGGTTTTGGTTTCGCCGGCAGTGGCGATATACGGCACCAGCGTCAGGTGCATCAGCATCGCGCGCTTGGCGCCGACTTCGAAACGCAATTGACGGATGGCTTCGAGGAACGGTTGGGACTCGATGTCACCTACGGTGCCACCGATCTCGACCATCGCCACGTCGGCATCGCCAGCACCCTTGATGATGCGGCGCTTGATTTCGTCGGTGATGTGCGGAATCACCTGGATGGTTGCACCCAGGTAGTCACCACGGCGCTCTTTGCGCAGCACGTGCTCGTAGACACGCCCCGTGGTGAAGTTGTTGTTCTGGGTCATGGTCGTGCGGATGAACCGCTCGTAGTGGCCCAGGTCCAGGTCGGTCTCGGCGCCGTCGTGGGTGACGAACACTTCACCGTGCTGGAACGGGCTCATGGTGCCCGGGTCAACGTTGATGTACGGGTCCAGCTTGAGCATGGTGACCTTAAGTCCCCGCGCCTCCAGGATGGCCGCCAATGAAGCCGATGCAATGCCTTTCCCCAAAGAAGAAACAACACCGCCCGTGACGAATATGTAGCGCGTCATGAAAAACCCTAGAAGTCTGCGTTAAAGCGGTCCGAGCCGCCGGGGAAAGCGAAGGAAGGCCGAAGCCCCCGATCACCTGCATTAATTACAGTGCATCTTTCAAAAAAACCGCCGCGTTGGGACAGACCGGAAGATGAAACACCGGTACGTTGCTCGCTACACATTTTTTGGAATCGCCCAGCAAAGACTGCTTGGTAATCGGCAACTCCTGCAATTCAGTCGAATCCACAGAAGTTGTATCAAGAAGGGAGCGTAGTCTACCGGAAAGCCCCTTTCAGCTCAAACCTTGATCGTTGATTGCTGGCTGCCATTGCAAAACGTAGCTCCCGCCAGCGCTACCGTCCAGCCCGGGCAGGTTTGCCACCGCGATCAATTGCTCATCGCAGTACAGCAGCGGCAATCTGCCACGGGCAAACAACGGCAAACGACTTTCATTGAGCAGTCGCTTGAGATCGCGATGCCCGCGACCGGGTAATGCCATGACCTCCCCGCCCTGCCGGTAGCGCACGCTGAGCGGGCCTTGGGGCGCGGTTCCGCGAATGGTGAGTTGGCCGTTGTCAGGCAGCAACAGTGGCATCGACGGATCAGCCCAGCACAGACCAAGCGGCGCGAGCGCCAGCCAGTCACGGGACAACCACCAGATGCGTCCATTGGCCCGATGCAGTTCACCGTCGGCCAGGCGCCAGACCGGCCGAGCATCCATGGCGGCCTCACGCACGTCGGTCCAACCCGACCAATGGTCACTGTCGGGCAAGCGCGATAACGGGCTCAGCCAATGACTGAGCGCATTGCGCTGGCGGGCAGCGGACAGTTTTTCCAACGCGTCCATCTCCAGAGAAGGCACGCCCAGCCAATCGAACTCACTGACGGTGGCAGCCTGCGCCAAGTCCATCCGGGCCAGCTCATCGAGCAATCCTTGTGCCTCACTCAAGTGTGCGGCGCTACGCGCCATGGTCGCAACAGCCTGGGGCCAACGTTGAGTGAGCGCCGGGATGATCTGTTGCCGCAGGAAATTGCGGGAGAACTGCTGGTCGGCGTTCGAAGGGTCCTCAACCCAGCTCAACCGATGCTCGGCGGCGTAGGCCTCAAGGTCAGCCCGGGAGACCTCCAGCAATGGCCGCACCAGATGCCCGTGCCCCAACGGGCGTTGCACTGGCATCGCCGCAAGCCCTCGCACCCCTGCCCCGCGCAACAGGCGAAACAGCAGGGTTTCGGCTTGATCGTCGCGGTGCTGGGCGGTCAGCAACACATCACCGGCTTGAGTCGCCTCGACGAAGGCGCCATAGCGCGCCTCACGGGCCGCCCGCTCGCGACTCGCCCCCATCGGCACCTGAACGCGAGCGACCGTCAACGGCACGCCCAACGCATCACACACTGCCTGACAATGTGCCGGCCACACATCGGCCGCAGCCTGAAGGCCGTGATGGACATGGATGGCCTTGAGCGCGGGCAACGTCTGTTTTTTTGCGAGTTGCACCAGAAGGTGCAGCAGGACGGTGGAGTCGAGGCCGCCGGAGAAGGCGATACGCCAGGTTGGCGCGGTGCGCCAGGGCGTCAAGTTCAGCAGGAGCTTGGCAGAAAGATCAATCATGGGCTGACTCATATCGATCACTTTGCACAAATCAAATGTGGGAGCGGCTTGCTCGCGAAGGCGGCTCAACAGTCAACACATCAGTTGATTGTTATACCGCTTTCGCGAGCAAGCCCGCTCCCACATCAAAGCGAGATCAGATCAGAGACCGTAGCTCATCAGACGCTCATAACGGCGGGCCAGCAGCGCGTCGTTATCGAACTTCTTCAGCATCTTCAGTTGCGAGCTCAGTTCGGCACGGATCGAGGCGGCAGCGGCGGCCGGATCACGGTGCGCACCACCCAACGGCTCACCGATCACTTTGTCGACGATACCCAGGCCTTTGAGGCGCTCTGCGGTAATACCCATGGCTTCGGCAGCATCCGGTGCCTTTTCCGCGGTTTTCCACAGGATCGAAGCACAGCCTTCCGGCGAGATCACCGCGTAGGTCGAATACTGCAGCATGTTCAACTGATCGCAAACGCCGATCGCCAATGCACCACCAGAACCACCTTCACCGATCACGGTGGCGATGATTGGGGTTTTCAGGCGCGCCATGACACGCAGGTTCCAGGCAATGGCCTCGCTCTGGTTACGCTCTTCAGCGTCGATACCCGGGTAGGCACCCGGCGTGTCGATGAAGGTCAGGATCGGCATTTTGAAACGCTCGGCCATTTCCATCAGGCGGCAGGCCTTGCGGTAGCCTTCCGGACGGGGCATGCCGAAGTTGCGACGCACCTTCTCGCGCACTTCGCGGCCTTTCTGGTGACCGATGACCATCACTGGCTGGTCATCCAGGCGGGCAACGCCCCCGACAATCGCGGCGTCATCGGAGAAGTGACGGTCACCGTGCAACTCGTCGAACTCGGTGAAGATGTGTTCGATGTAGTCCAGGGTGTACGGACGACGCGGATGACGCGCCAGACGTGCGATCTGCCAGCTGGTCAGCTTGCCGAAGATGTCCTCGGTCAGCGTGCTGCTCTTGTCCTGCAGGCGGGAGATCTCATCGCCGATATTCAGCGAATTGTCATTACCGACCAAGCGCAACTCTTCGATCTTGGCTTGCAGGTCGGCGATCGGCTGTTCGAAATCTAGAAAATTCGGGTTCATAGGCGTCCGTCTTGGGTCGACGTCCAAGTGTGCTTGGGTCGGCCGATTGTCTATTCGCGCCCTACCTTAAGGGACAGGCGCGTTCAGGTCGAGATTAAAAATTCGGGTCAGGGTCAGGGCGCTTCAATGGCCCCTGACCGTCAACGGTATTGGAGGAAGACGTTGTCTCGCCCGAACTGGTCACGCAGCGCTTGAATCAAGCTGTCTGCCGGATCGATTCGCCAGCCTTCGCCAAACTGCAGCAAGGCCTTGGCGTCGGGACGGGTGTACTCCAGGGTGATCGGGCACGCGCCGCGATGGCGCTTGAACAACTCACCCAGCCAGCGCAACTGATCGCCCTTGAGGTCCTGGGTCTGGACCTTCAGGCGCAGGCTTTCGGCCAGGTTAGTGCGTGCATCTTCCATGCTCATCACCCGCTTGACGCGCAACCGCAGGCCTCCGGAGAAGTCGTCATTGCTGACTTCGCCTTCGACCACCACCATCGCATCGGTCTGCAACAACGACTGCGCCGAGTGGAAGGCATCGGCAAACAAGGACGCTTCGATCCTGCCGGAACGGTCGTCGAGGGTGATGAAGCCCATCTTGTCGCCCTTTTTGTTTTTCATCACGCGCAGGGCGATGATCATGCCGGCGACGGTCTGGGTATCGCGGGCCGGCTTCAGGTCGATGATGCGTTGACGGGCAAAACGGCGAATCTCGCCCTCATACTCGTCGATCGGGTGTCCGGTCAGGTACAGGCCCAGGGTATCTTTCTCGCCTTTGAGGCGTTCCTTGAGCGTCAGCTCCTTGGCCTTGCGGTGATTGGCGTAGACATCGGCGTCTTCTTCCACGAACAGACCGCCAAACAGGTCGGCATGGCCACTGTCGTGGGTCCGCGCGGTCTGTTCGGCCGCCTTGATCGCTTCCTCCATGGCCGTCAGCAAGACCGCGCGATTGCGGTCGATGTTGGCCTGGTAGGCTTTCGGCTCATCATGGAAGTACGGCCCCAGGCGATCCAGCGCGCCGCTGCGGATCAAGCCATCGAGGGTACGCTTGTTGATGCGCTTGAGGTCGACCCGGGCGCAGAAATCGAACAGGTCCTCGAATGGCCCGTTCTGACGCGCTTCGGTAATCGCCTCCACCGGCCCTTCGCCAACCCCCTTGATCGCGCCCAGACCGTAGATAATGCGGCCTTCGTCGTTCACCGTGAACTTGAACTCCGACGTGTTCACGTCCGGCGCATCGAGGCGCAACTTCATGGTCCGCACTTCTTCGATCAAGGTCACGACCTTGTCGGTGTTGTGCATATCCGCCGACAGTACCGCCGCCATGAACGGTGCCGGGTAGTGAGCCTTCAGCCAGGCGGTCTGGTAAGACACCAGCCCGTAGGCCGCGGAGTGAGATTTGTTGAAGCCGTAACCGGCGAATTTCTCCACCAGGTCGAAAATGTTACCCGCAAGGTCGGCATCGATATTGTTGGATGCACAACCTTCGATGAAACCGCCGCGCTGCTTGGCCATTTCCTCAGGCTTTTTCTTGCCCATGGCCCGTCGCAGCATGTCCGCGCCACCGAGGGTGTAGCCGGCCATGACCTGGGCAATCTGCATCACCTGTTCCTGATACAGGATGATGCCGTAGGTCGGCGCCAATACAGGCTTGAGGCCTTCGTACTGGTAGTCCGAGTGTGGGTACGCCAGTTCCGCGCGACCGTGCTTACGGTTGATGAAGTCATCAACCATGCCCGACTGCAACGGGCCGGGACGGAACAACGCCACCAGTGCGATCAAGTCTTCCAGGCAGTCGGGCTTGAGCTTTTTGATCAGCTCTTTCATGCCGCGCGACTCAAGCTGGAACACCGCCGTGGTCTCGGCCTTTTGCAGCAGGCTGTAGGTCGGCTTGTCGTCCAGCGGGATGAACGCGATATCCAGCGGCGGCTCGTTGACCTTGGCGCGGTCACGGTTAATGGTTTTCAGCGCCCAGTCGATGATGGTCAGGGTCCGCAGACCGAGGAAGTCGAACTTCACCAGGCCGGCAGCCTCGACGTCATCCTTGTCGAACTGGGTCACCAGGCCTCCGCCCTCTTCGTCGCAATAGATCGGCGAGAAGTCGGTCAGCTTGGTCGGCGCGATCACCACGCCACCGGCGTGCTTGCCGACGTTACGCACAACGCCTTCAAGCTTGCGGGCCATTTCCCAGATTTCCGCGGCCTCTTCATCGACCTTGATGAAGTCACGCAGGATTTCTTCCTGCTCGTAGGCTTTTTCCAGAGTCATGCCGACTTCGAAGGGGATCATCTTCGACAGGCGATCCGCCAGGCCGTAGGACTTGCCCTGCACCCGCGCCACGTCACGGACCACCGCCTTGGCGGCCATGGAACCGAAGGTGATGATCTGGCTGACCGCGTTGCGACCATACTTCTCGGCCACGTAGTCGATAACGCGGTCGCGGCCGTCCATGCAGAAGTCAACGTCGAAGTCGGGCATGGAGACCCGTTCCGGGTTAAGGAAACGTTCGAACAGTAGGTCATATTCCAGCGGGTCGAGGTCGGTGATCTTCTGCACATAGGCCACCAGCGATCCGGCACCCGACCCACGGCCGGGGCCCACCGGGACGCCGTTGCTCTTGGCCCACTGGATAAAGTCCATCACGATCAGGAAGTAACCGGGGAACCCCATCTGGATGATGATATCCAGCTCGAAATTCAGCCGATCCACGTAGACCTGGCGCTTGGCCTCGTAGTCTTCGGTGGTGTCCTTGGGCAGCAGAACGGACAAGCGTTCTTCCAGGCCATCGAAGGACACCTTGCGGAAATACTCGTCGATGGTCATGCCATCGGGAATCGGGAAGTTGGGCAGGAAGTGTGTCCCCAGCTTCACTTCGATGTTGCAGCGCTTGGCGATCTCGACCGTATTTTCCAGCGCCTCGGGCAGGTCGCTGAACAGCTCGGCCATCTCCTCGGCGCTCTTGAGGTATTGCTGGTCGCTGTAGTTCTTCGAGCGCCGCGGATCGTCAAGGGCACGGCCCTCGCCGATGCACACGCGGGTTTCGTGGGCGGCGAAGTCTTCCTGCTTGATGAAGCGCACGTCGTTGGTGGCGACCAGCGGCGCGCCGATCTTATCGGCCAGGGCTACAGCGGCGTGCAGTTGTTCTTCGTCGTTTGGCCGGTTGGTGCGCTGGATCTCCAGATAGAAACGATCCGGGAACACCGCCATCCACTCGCGGGCCAGGGTTTCGGCTTCTTCCGGGTTGCCACTGAGCAGCGCGATACCAATCTCGCCCTCCTTCGCCGCCGTCAGCATGATCAAGCCTTCGTTGGCCTCGGCCACCCACTCGCGCTCGATGATGATCTGGCCATTGCGCTGACCATCGATAAAGCCGCGGGAAATCAGCTCGGTGAGGTTGCGATAGCCAGCGGCATTCATCACCAGAAAGCTGATCCGGCTGAGCGGGTTATCGGGGTCCTTGTTCGACAGCCACAAGTCGGCACCGCAGATCGGCTTGATCCCGGCACCCATGGTGTTTTTGTAGAACTTGACCAGGGAACACATGTTGTTCTGGTCGGTCACGGCCACGGCGGGCATGTTCATGCCGACCAGCGTCTTGACCAGCGGCTTGATCCGCACCAGGCCGTCGACCAGGGAGTATTCAGTGTGCAGGCGCAGGTGAACGAATGAAGCCGGCATAGTGATCCTGTCCAGAAACGTAAAGACAACAAGGCCCGGATTGTACCGGGCCTTGGCAAAAACATCAGCCTTGCGACTAGGGTCTGTTGACGTTGGGTGACGAAGCCAACGTCAACAGACCCTAGGTCTCGAGCAAACCCTCGCGCGCCTCGTACGCCAGCCTCACGGGGGCGAACGAGCGCCGGTGAATCGGCGTCGGTCCCAGGCGGGCCAAGGCTTCCAGATGAACGGGAGTCGGATAGCCCTTATGGCCACCGATGCCGTACCCCGGGTAAATCAATTCAAATGCCGCCATTTCCCGATCACGGCTGACTTTCGCCAGGATCGAGGCCGCCGCGATCGCCGGCACCTTGCTATCGCCCTTGACCACGGCCTCGGCCGGCATCGCCAGCTTCGGGCAGCGGTTGCCGTCGATCATCGCCAGTTTCGGCGTGACATGCAGCCCTTCGACCGCACGCTGCATGGCCAGCATGGTGGCATGCAGAATGTTCAGTTCGTCGATTTCCTCGACCTCGGCGCGGGCAATGCACCAGCTCAGGGCCTTTTCACGGATTTCGTCGTAGAGCTTCTCGCGACGCGCTTCGGTGAGTTTCTTGGAGTCATTGAGCCCGAGAATCGGCCGGTTCGGATCCAGGATCACCGCCGCCGTCACCACCGCGCCACACAACGGGCCACGGCCAACCTCGTCCACGCCAGCGACCAGGTCCTCGGCGTCTGCGACCAGGGTAAAGTCCAGCCCCATTTGCATCTTCACATTACTCATTGCGGGCTGCCGATCAGCGTGAGTACAGCTTCGGCCGCCTGGTTGGAGGCATCGCGGCGCAAGGTCCGGTGGATCTGGTCAAACCCGGTGGTTTGCTCTTCCCCACCATCGATCAGCGGCGACAGGGTCAACGCCAGCGCCTCGGGCGTTGCGTCGTCCTGCAGCAACTCGGGCACCAGCAGACGCTGGGCCAGCAAGTTGGGCAGCGAGATATAAGGGCTTTTGACCATGCGCTTGAGAATCCAGTAGGTCAGCGGCGCCAGGCGGTAGGCCACCACCATCGGCCGCTTGAACAACAGCGCCTCCAGCGTCGCAGTACCCGATGCAATCAATACCGCATTACAGGCCGCCAGCGCCTGGTGAGAACGCCCGTCGAGCAGGGTCACCGGTAAATCGCGACCGGCCAGCAGTTCTTCGAGCTGCACACGGCGCTGAGGACTGGCACAGGGTATGACAAACCGAACACCGGGGCGCATGGCGCGCAAACGCTCGGCGGCATCGAGGAACAAGCCCCCCAGGCGCCCGACCTCACCGCCACGGCTCCCCGGCATCAGGGCAACCAGCGGGCCGTCCGGCAGGCCCAGTTCGGCGCGTGCCGCCGAGCGGTCAGCCTCCAGCGGGATCGCATCGGCCAGGGTATGGCCGACAAACCGCACCGGCACGCCCTTCTCTTCATAGAATCGGGCTTCGAACGGCAGCAGCGTCAGCATCAGATCGCAGCCTTCGCGGATCTTCAGCACACGCTTCTGACGCCAGGCCCAGACCGAAGGGCTGACGTAGTGCACCGTCTTGATCCCGGCCTGACGCAATTTCAGTTCGATATTGAGGGTGAAGTCCGGCGCATCGATGCCAATGAACACATCGGGCTTTTCGGCGACCAGCGTCTTGATCAGCTTTTTGCGCCGGGCCAGGAGTTCACGCAACCGCCCCAGAACCTCCACCAACCCCATGACCGACAAGCGCTCCATGGGAAAGTAGGACACCAGGCCTTCGGCCTCCATCAGCGGGCCACCGACCCCGATGAACTCGACCACCGGATGCTGAGCCTTGAGTGCGCGCATCAATCCGGCGCCCAGAATATCGCCGGAGGCTTCACCCGCCACCAGCGCAATCCGCAGATTGGCCATGATCAGCGAGTAATGCCGCGAGTCGACGACTGGATCGAGTCGCGGAACACGGCGACTTCAGGAAACTGCGCCGAAGGCTCGGCCAGTTCGGCCAGCGCCTGCTCGACGGTCAGCCCCTGGCGGTACACCACCTTGTAGGCACGACGCAGGGCATGGATCGCCTCCTCACTGAATCCACGACGGCGCATGCCCTCGAAATTCATGCTGCGCGCTTCCGCCGGGTTACCGAACACCGTGACATAGGCCGGAACGTCCTTGCCAATGGCGGTACCCATGCCGGAAAAGCTGTGGGCGCCAATGTGGCAGTACTGATGAACCAGGGTGAAACCGGACAGGATCGCCCAGTCATCCACGTGCACGTGGCCGGCCAACGCCGTGTTGTTCACCAGAATGCAGTGATTACCGATAACGCTGTCATGGCCGATGTGGGCATAGGCCATGATCAGGTTGTGGTCACCCAGGGTGGTTTCTGAACGATCCTGAATGGTACCCCGGTGAATGGTCACCCCTTCACGGATGACATTGTGATCACCGATCACCAGGCGAGTTTCCTCACCTTTGTACTTCAGATCAGGCGTGTCCTCACCTACCGAGGAGAACTGGTAGATACGGTTATGCTTGCCGATCCGGGTCGGCCCCTTGAGCACCACGTGCGGGCCGATCACTGTTCCCTCGCCGATTTCCACACCTGCGCCGATGATCGACCAAGGGCCGACCTCGACGCCGTCAGCCAGAATGGCCGTCGGATCGATGATTGCGCGAGGGTCAATCAAACTCATAGTTTGCGTTCCGCACAGATGATTTCAGCCGAGCAGACCGGCTTGCCATCGACCGAAGCCTGGCATTCGAACTTCCAGATCTGGCGCTTGCAGCTCAGGAACTTGGCTTCAAGAATCAACTGGTCGCCCGGCAGCACCGGCTGGCGGAAGCGCAATTTGTCAGAGCCGACAAAGTAGTAAAGCGTGCCATCGGCCGGCTTCACGTCGAGCATTTTGAAACCAAGGATTCCGGCAGCCTGAGCCATCGCCTCGATGATCAGTACGCCCGGCATGATTGGATGCGCAGGGAAGTGACCATTGAAGAAGGGTTCGTTGATGCTGACATTCTTGTAGGCACGAATGCACTTGCCCTCAACATCCAGGTCCACTACCCGGTCCACCAGCAGGAACGGGTAACGGTGAGGCAGGTATTCGCGAATCTCGTTGATGTCCATCATTTCGGGGGGAAGCCTATGTAAAGATTGGGAGCGCGCGACGGACGCACACTCCTCTAGCAAATCAAGGAGGCAGTCTAACGGCTGTGCACACTTGATGTGGAAATGGTATCAGCCATCTGATGAAGCATTGCCGCCAGGGGTCACTTCCCCTACGTGCTTTTCCAGCTGTCGCAGGCGTCGCGCGATATCATCGAGCTGACGGATGCGTGCCGCGCTTTTGCGCCACTCGGCAGCCGGTTGCATGGCGGTACCGGACGAATAGGCACCCGGTTCGGTGATCGAATGGGTGACCATGGTCATGCCGGTCAGGAATACGTTGTCGCAGATATCGATATGCCCAACCAGGCCAACACCGCCAGCCAGCATGCAATGCTTGCCGATCTTGGTGCTGCCGGAAATCCCCACGCACGCCGCCATGGCGGTGTGATCACCGACCTGTACGTTGTGGGCGATCTGAATCTGGTTATCCAGCTTCACACCGTTGCCGATGATGGTGTCAGCCAACGCGCCGCGGTCGATAGCGGTATTTACGCCAATCTCCACGTCGTCGCCGATCGATACACCACCGACCTGGGCAATTTTCTGCCAGATGCCTTTCTCGTTGGCAAAACCGAAACCTTCGCCGCCCAGCACCGCACCGGACTGTATGACCACGCGCTTGCCGATGCGCACGTCGTGGTACAGCGTCACCCGCGGAGCCAGCCAGCCACCTTCACCGATCTCGCTGCGAGCGCCCACGAAGCAATGCGCACCGAGGGTCACCCCGGCAGCAATTCGCGCCGCACTCTCGATCACGACAAAAGGGCCAATACTCGCGGCCGGATCAACCACCGCATCCGCCGCAATCACCGCTGTCGGGTGAATACCGGCTGCCGACTTGGGCTTGGGATCAAACAGGTGGGAAACCCGCGCATAGGCGGCATAGGGGTCAGGCACGACCAGCGCATCCCCGGCAAACCCTTCGGCATCAGCGGCCTTCAGCAACACGGCTGCGGCCTGGCTGTCGGCCAGGTATTTACGGTATTGGGGGTTTGCCAGAAAGCTCAACTGAGCTGGGCCAGCCTCTTGCAAAGTGGCCAGCCCAGTAATGTCTTTTTCCGGGTCGCCACGAAGGGTGGCGCCGAGGAACTCGGCCAACTGGCCGAGCTTTTTAGTCACTGTCATGGATTACTTCAGCTGATTCATGCGCTCGATAACCTGGCGCGTGATGTCGTACTGAGGCTTGACATCAATCACTGCGCCACGCTCGAAGACCAGGTCAAAAGCACCTTTCTTGATGACTTCTTCCACAGCGCTGTCCAGTTTCGGCTTGAGCTGCTTCAGCATTTCACGGTCGGCAACGGCTTTGGCTTCGTTCAGTTCCTTGGACTGGAACTGGAAGTCACGGGCCTTTTGCTTGAACTCCAACTCAAGACGCTCACGCTCGCCCTGGGCCATCTTGTCGCCACCGCTCACCAGACGATCCTGGATGCCTTTGGCACTGCTTTCCAGGCTCTTGAGCTTGGACAGCTGCGGGCCGAACTTCTTCTCGGCATCCACGGCGTATTTCTTCGCCGCGTCAGACTCCAGCAGGGCCATCTGGTAGTTCAGTACCGCGATTTTCATCTCGGCAAATGCCGGGGTTGCTACCAGGACAGTTGCCAGGAGAACCAATTGAGTCAACTTACGCACGATGCACTCCTACAAAATCCATTGTCGTTATCTTGGGTCAGACTCTTAGAACGTCTGACCGAGGGAGAATTGGAACACTTGAGTATCAGCGTCGTCAGGCTTCTTCACCGGCATGGCCAGAGCAAAGCTCAAAGGACCCAATGCGGTAACCCAGGTCACGCCAACCCCCACGGAACTGGCCAGGTTGCTCAGGCTGACGTCGTTGCACTGCGTGTTGGACTTCGAGCCATTGGTGTTGGTGGTCTGCTCGCACTTGGAGTCGAATACGTTACCCACATCCCAGAACAGGGATGTACGCAACGAACGCTGGTCCTTGACGAATGGCATCGGGAACAACAGCTCCGCCCCCCCCTGGATCAGGACGTTACCACCAAACGGCAATGGATCCTGATCCGGGTCTTCCACGGTGCCTACGTTACCCGTACTACCTGCGCCACGACTCGGCGTACTGCGAGGACCCAGGCTGCTGTCCTTGAAGCCACGAACCGAGTTGAAGCCACCAGCATAGTAGTTTTCGTAGAATGGCAAGCCATCGGTCGAACCGTAACCGTCACCGTAACCCAGTTGGGTATGGAAACGCATGGTGTAGGTGTCGGTCAGCGGCTGGAACAACTGGCCACGGTAATCGAGCTTGAAGAACGACAGGTCGCTACCCGGGGTGGTCGCTTCCACGGTCACGCTCTGAGAGTGTCCACGGGTTGCCAATACACCTTTGTTCAGTGTCGATTCGGACCAGCCGGCCGACGCCTTGAAGTTCAGGTACTTGTCGCCTTCACGGTTCACGAAGTCGAAGATCTCGTCGACGGTGTACTGACCGGTCTGGATCTCGTCCTGCTGCGCGGTCAGGCCAAAGGTCAGGCGCGACGTCTCGCTGATCGGATAACCGACGCTGACACCGGCACCCAGGCTGTCAACCGAATAGCTGGAAACGTCAGTATCGAGCTCATCGTAGTCGGTGGTGCGATAGAACGCGTTGTAGCCCAGGCTCACGCCATCGGCCGTCCAGTAGGGGTCCACATAACCGAAGTTATAGCGGCTCTGGTATTCACTGCGGGTCAAGCCGATGCTGACCTTGTTACCCGTACCCAGGAAGTTGTTCTGCGTGATCGAGCCACCCAGGATCAGACCGGCGCTCTGGGCAAAACCGACGCTGGCGGTAATGGAGCCGGAGGCCTGCTCTTCAACGCTGTAGTTCACGTCAACCTGGTCATCGACACCCGGCACGGCCGGCGTCTCGACGTTGACTTCCTTGAAGAAGCCCAAACGTTCCAGGCGGACCTTGGACTGGTCGATCAGGTAGGTCGAAGCCCAGCCACCTTCCATCTGACGCATTTCACGACGCAGCACTTCGTCTTCCGACTTGGTGTTGCCACGGAAGTTGATGCGGTTCACGTAAGCGCGCTTGCCCGGATCGACCACAAAGGTGATATCAACCGTGTGATCGTCGTCATGGGGCTGAGGCACGCCGTTGACGTTGGCGAAGGTATAGCCCTCGTTACCCAGGCGGCGGGTGATCAGGTCGGAGGTGGTGGTCATCAGCTTGCGCGAGAACACCTGGCCTTTTTGCACCAGCAACAGCGCCTTGACCTGGTCTTCAGGGACTTTCAGGTCACCACTGAGCTTCACGTCACGAACGTTGTACTTCTGGCCTTCGTTGACGTTGACGGTGATGTAGACGTGCTTTTTATCCGGGGTGATGGACACCTGGGTCGAGGCGATATCCATGTTGATATAGCCACGGTCCAGGTAGTAGGAACGCAGACGCTCCAGGTCACCGGACAGTTTTTCACGCGCGTACTTGTCGTCGTTCTTGAAGAACGACAACCAGTTGGTGGTCTTGAGTTCGAACAGGTCGATCAGGTCTTCATCGGCAAATACCGTGTTACCCACCACGTTGATGTGCTGGATCGCGGCAACGGTGCCTTCGTTGATATTGACCTTGAGGCCAACGCGGTTGCGCGGCTGAGGAACGACTTCGGTATCGACGGTCGCCGAGTAGCGGCCCTGGGCTACGTACTGACGCTGCAGTTCGTTACGCACCCCTTCAAGGGTCGCACGCTGGAAGATCTCGCCTTCAGCCAGACCGGACTGCTTGAGGCCTTTCATCAAGTCTTCAGTGGAGATCGCCTTGTTGCCTTCGATCTCGATACTGGCAACCGACGGGCGCTCGACTACCGTGATGACCAGGACATTGCCATCACGACCCAGCTGGATATCCTGAAAGAAACCGGTTTTGAACAGCGCACGAGTAGACTCCACCAAGCGACGATCGTCCGCCTGGTCACCGACGTTCAACGGCAAGGCACCAAAGACGCTACCCGCGGATACCCGCTGGAGGCCATTGACGCGAATATCGGAGATAGTGAAGGACTCGGCGTGAACTTCGGCGATCATCAATACGGTGAAAACCGCAGTTAGCAGCAGACGTTTCATGAAGTCCTTTCTTATTCCAACTGGCAATAAACAAACTGCCGCAAAATGCGGCAGATTCGCAATTCAGCGAAGCGTTACAGTCGACCCAGATCGTTGACCAGAGCAAGCAACATCACCCCGATCACCAAACTGATACCGATCTGTATCCCCCAACCTTGCACCCGATCCGACAAGGGACGACCACGCGCCCACTCGATCAGATAAAACAACAAATGCCCCCCATCCAGTACAGGAATGGGCAACAAATTCAGAACCCCCAGGCTAATACTCAGATAAGCAAGGAAATTCAGGAAATCAGCAACACCCGACTGGGCAGAAGCGCCCGCCACTTTAGCAATGGTTATCGGTCCACTCAAGTTTTTTACCGAGAGCTCACCGAACAACATTTTCTTGAGCGAATCGAGGGTCAGCACACTCATGGTCCAGGTGCGTCGCGCACCTTCGCCAATGGCCGCGACAGGACCAAAGCTGACTTCACGAACCATCTCTGGTGGCCATTCGACAGCTTTCACGCCGGCGCCCAGGTAACCGCTGGCCGCTTTCGTATCACCACGCGCAGCCAAGGTGACAGGGACGTCGATTTGAGCACCGTCACGCTCGACACGCAGCACAATTTTGGTATCAGGACGTACACGAACCTGGTCCACCACTTGTTGCCAGTCGTTCAACGCCTGGCCATCCAGCGCCAGCAGGCGGTCACCGGTCTTCAAGCCGGCGGCTTGCGCCGGCCCTTTGGGGTCGAGCTCAGCCAACACCGGCGGCAAGGCCGGACGCCACGGACGAATACCGAGCGAACGAATAGGATCTGGCTCATCGGTACCCTTGAGCCATTGATCAAGCACCAGCTCACGAGGAGAGTCGGCACTGGAGCCCTGCTCACGCACCAACAGATGAACGGTCCCGCTTTCACCCAGGCGCCGGATCAACTGCAAATTGACTTCCCCCCACCCTGTCGTCGCCTCGCCGTCGACAGCCGTGATTTCCTGCCCCGGACTCAAGCCCGCCTTCGCGGCAATACTACCGGCCTCGACACCACCAATGACCGGACGCACCTGCTCGCTGCCCAGCATCGCCAGGCCCCAGAAGAACACGAAGGCCAACAGGAAGTTAGCGATAGGGCCCGCCGCAACGATTGCAATGCGCTGACGGACCGATTTGCGATTGAAGGATTGATCAAGCTGATCCGCTGGTACTTCGCCTTCACGCTCATCGAGCATTTTCACGTAGCCACCCAAGGGGATGGCTGCGATCACGAACTCGGTGCCACGCCGATCATGCCAGCGCAGCAGCGGCATGCCGAAGCCCACGGAGAAACGCAGCACCTTGACGCCACAGCGACGCGCGACCCAGAAATGGCCAAATTCGTGAAAGGTGACCAGCACGCCCAAGGCCACCAGGGTGCCAACAATCATATAGAGCGCGCTCATCTACTTTCTCCGCAATCCTATTCAGCGCCGCCGCGAGCAAACGCGCGGCAACACTTATCGCCCGTGACGACTCATCCAACGCTCGGCCAGCAGCCGAGCCTTGGCGTCCGCCGTGAACACCGCATCAAGGTCATCGACCGGCACAACAGGCTCAAGGTTCAACACCTCTTCAATGATACTCGCGATCTCAAGGTAACGGACACGCCCGTCCAGAAAGGCTGCAACCGCCACTTCATTGGCGGCATTGAGCATGGCCGGGGCGCTGTTTCCCGCCTCCGCGGCCTGACGCGCCAGACGCAAGCACGGGAAACGCGCCTCGTCGGGCGCCTGGAAATCCAGGCGCGCAATGGCAAACAGGTCAAGCGGTGCGACACCGGAGTCGATCCGCTCAGGCCACGCCAGTGCATTGGCGATGGGCGTGCGCATATCCGGATTGCCCAATTGCGCCAGCACCGAACCGTCAACGTAGTCGACCAGCGAATGAATCACGCTTTGCGGGTGGATCACCACTTCGACCTGCGACGGCCGGGCATCGAACAACCAGCAAGCCTCGATCAGCTCCAGGCCCTTGTTCATCATGCTGGCCGAATCGACCGAAATCTTGCGCCCCATCGACCAGTTGGGATGAGCGCAGGCCTGGTCAGGCGTCACATGCGCCAACTCTGCCATGGAGGTTTGCCGGAACGGGCCGCCAGAAGCGGTCAGCAATATCCGCCGAACGCCGACAGCGCCGAGCCCGCGGGAAAAATCGGCGGGCATGCACTGAAAGATCGCGTTGTGCTCGCTATCGATGGGCAGCAGCACTGACCCACTCTTGTGCACGGCCTGCATGAACAGGGCGCCGGACATCACCAGCGCCTCCTTGTTGGCCAGCAGGATCTTCTTGCCCGCCTCGACCGCCGCTAGCGTCGGACGCAGGCCCGCCGCTCCGACAATGGCCGCCATCACCGCATCGACTTCGGCGTCGGAGGCCACCTGGCACAACCCCTCCTCCCCCACCAGCACGCACGTCGACAGGCCGGCAGCCTTCAGCGCCTCCTGAAGACTTCGAGCCGCCAGAGGCTCGGGAACAACGGCAAAGCGCGGCACATGACGGATGCACAACGCCAGCAACTCATTCAGCCGCGAGAAGCCGCTCAGGGCGAAAACCTGATAGCGCTCCGGATGACGGGCAATCACATCCAGGGTGCTCAGGCCGATGGAGCCGGTCGCCCCCAGGACGGTAATCTGTTGTGGACGGCTCACGGTGCCGCCATCCACAGCAACACTGCAAACACGGGAATCGCCGCCGTCAGGCTGTCGATACGATCCAAAATCCCGCCATGGCCAGGCAGCAGGTTACTGCTGTCCTTGATCCCCGACTGGCGCTTGAACATGCTCTCGGTCAAATCACCCACCACCGAAATGAAGACGATGACAGCAGCACCGATCAACCCCTTGAGCATCTCACCGAGCGTCCAATCGCGCACCAGCCCTACGACCAGGGTGATGACCAGACTCAGCAGCAAGCCACCGTACACGCCCTCCCAGCTCTTGCCGGGACTGACCTGCGGTGCAAGCTTGCGCTTGCCAAAAGCCCGACCGGAGAAGTAAGCACCAATGTCAGCGCCCCAGACCAGCACCATGACCGCCATGATCAGCCAGTTACCCAACGGCTGCTGCTTGATCAGGATCAGGCCCTGCCAGGCTGGCAACAGGATCAACAGGCCGATCACCAGCTTGCAGGCCGCACTGGCCCAATGCTCGCTGGTTCTGGGATAGGTCAGCACCAGGAAGGTCGCCACCGCCCACCACAGCACGGCTGCCCCCAGCACCCACGGCGCCAGGCCCGGCACCAGGTGCATGACAAACAGGATCGCCGCCACCACTGCCGCATAGGCCACACGGATCGGTTGCTCGGTGAAACCTGCCAGGCGCGCCCACTCCCAGGCACCGAGGGTCACGACCAGGCCGATGAACAGCGCAAAGCCGGAGCCTTCGAGCAGAAAAAAGCCGCACAAGGCGATGGGCAGCAGGATCAGTGCCGTGATGATTCGTTGTTTAAGCATTAAACCCGGGCTCCAGCTTCGACCTGCTCGCTCGTTTTACCGAAGCGACGCTGACGAGAGGCGAAATCGACCAGCGCATTGCGCATGGCTTCGTGTTTGAAGTCCGGCCAGAACAGGTCGGAGAAATACAACTCGGCGTAGGCCAGCTGCCACAACAGGAAGTTGCTGATGCGATGCTCGCCGCCGGTACGAATGCACAAGTCCGGCAACGGCAGATCCCCCGTGGACAGGCAGGTCTGCAGCAACTCGGGCGTGATGTCCTCGGGACGCAAGTGACCGGCCTGGACTTCCCGCGCCAGGCGCTGTGCGGCCTGGGCGATATCCCACTGCCCACCGTAGTTGGCCGCGATCTGCAGGACAAAGCGATTGGCACCGGCCGTCATCGCCTCGGCCTCGCGCATGGCAGCCTGAAGCTCTGGATGAAAGCGCGAACGATCACCGATGATACGCAAGGCGATGTTGTTATCGTTGAGGCGCTTGGCCTCGCGACGCAACGCCTTGAAAAACAGATCCATCAAGGCACTGACTTCATCGGCCGGGCGCTGCCAGTTTTCACTGGAGAACGCGAACAACGTCAGAACCTCGACACCCGACTCAGCGCACACCTCGATAACGGCGCGCACCGCATCGACACCCGCCTTGTGCCCGGCAACGCCGGGCAAGAAACGTTTTTTTGCCCAGCGATTATTGCCATCCATGATGATCGCGACGTGGCGCGGCACCGTGGACAGCACAGGCTGCTTGGTCTTTTCCATGAAAGCGCGACCCTTATACGGCCATCAAATCCGCTTCTTTTTGCTTCACGGCGACTTCGATTTCAGCAACGAACTTGTCGGTCAACTTCTGGACATCGTCAGCAGCACGACGCTCTTCGTCTTCGCTGATTTCTTTCTCTTTGACCAGATCCTTGAGCTGGCTCAGCGCGTCACGACGGATATTACGCACCGCCACACGAGCATCTTCCGCCGCTTCACGCGCCTGCTTGGTGAAGCCCTTACGGGTTTCTTCAGTCAGCGCTGGCATGGAGATCAGCAGCAGCTCACCCAGGTTGGTCGGATTCAGGTTCAGACCGGCGCTCTGGATCGCCTTGTCGACGGCCGCCAGCATGTTGCGCTCGAAAGCGACGACTTGCAGGGTGCGAGAGTCCTTCACGGTCACGTTAGCCACTTGGCTAATCGGGGTATCGGCGCCGTAGTAAGGCACCATCACGCTGCCCAGAATGCTCGGGTGCGCCTTGCCGGTACGGATCTGGCTGAATGCTTTAGCCAGGGAATCCATGGATTTGCTCATGCGCTCTTGAGCGTCTTTCTTGATTTCGTTGATCATTGTTCGCCTTCCTCGATCAGAGTCCCTTCAGCGCCGCCATGTACGATGTTCAGCAGGGCGCCGGGCTTGTTCATGTTAAATACGCGCAGCGGCATCTTGTGGTCGCGGCACAGGCAAATTGCCGTCAGATCCATCACACCCAGCTTGCGATCCAGCACTTCATCGTAGGTCAGATGATCGAACTTCTCGGCATGCGGGTCCTTGAATGGGTCTGCAGTGTACACACCGTCAACCTTGGTCGCTTTCAGTACCACGTCGGCATCGATCTCGATCGCTCGCAGGCACGCTGCCGAGTCGGTCGTGAAGAACGGGTTGCCAGTACCGGCAGCGAAGATCACCACTTCCTTGGCGTTCAGGTGGCGCATGGCTTTGCGGCGATCATAGTGATCGGTTACGCCCACCATGGAAATAGCCGACATCACGATGGCCGAGATATTGGCACGCTCCAGCGCATCGCGCATGGCCAGGGCATTCATCACAGTGGCCAGCATGCCCATGTGGTCGCCGGTGACCCGATCCATGCCGGCCGCACTCAGTGCCGCGCCGCGGAACAGGTTGCCACCGCCAATGACCAGACCAACCTGAACGCCGATACCGACCAACTGGCCGACTTCCAGCGCCATGCGGTCCAGCACCTTGGGATCAATCCCGAACTCTTCGGAGCCCATCAGGGCCTCGCCGCTAAGCTTGAGTAGAATGCGTTTATAGCGAGCCTGATAACCACTGCCCTGCTGAGCCATTGCGAATCTCTCCTGCGGCGTATTTTAAAAAATTCTTTGCGGGCTGTTTGCAGCCTGCGTTCACTCTAGCTTGACGCTATCACAGCGCCATCAGAACACGGCTTTGTAAGCCAGTTCCGATGAGAAGCCAAATAAATTGGCCTTTGCATCTGAAAAGAGGCTGCGCGCGTGAGCGGGCAGCCTCTTTCGGGCGACAGTTAAAAAACCGTCTTATTGCTTGGCGGCAGCCAGCTGAGCTGCAACTTCTTCTGCGAAGTTATCAACTGGCTTCTCGATGCCTTCGCCTACTTTGAAGTAGGTGAAGGAAACGATTTCAGCGCCGGCTTTCTTGGCCAAGGCACCCACGGTGAGCTCTGGATTCATGACGAAAGCTTGCTCGACCAGGCTGGCTTCAGCCAGGAACTTGGTGATACGGCCGCCAATCATCTTCTCGACGATTTCAGCTGGCTTGCCTTTCATCTTGTCTTCGTTGAGGCTCAGGAAGACCGCTTTTTCACGCTCGATGGCTTCTGGCGAAACCTGCGATGGCAGCAGGAACTCAGGGTTGCTTGCCGCCACGTGCATGGCGATCTCTTTGGCCAGTTGAACATCACCGCCCTTGAGAACAACAGCAACACCGATCTTGTTACCGTGCAGGTAGGTGCCGACAACGTCACCCTCTACGCGCACCAGGCGACGGATGTTGACGTTTTCGCCAACTTTGGCCACCAGGGCTTCACGAGCCGATTCCTGAGCGGCGATCAGCGGAGCTGCGTCGGTCAGTTTTTCGGCGAAGGCTTTTTCTACGCTGGCAGCAACGAAGTTTTTGAAGTCATCTTGCAGGGCCAGGAAGTCGGTCTGCGAGTTCACTTCCAGCAGCACGGCCGACTTGTCGTCAGCCTTGATGGCGATAGCGCCTTCAGCAGCAATGTTGCCTGCTTTCTTGGCAGCCTTGATGGCGCCCGAAGCACGCATGTCATCAATGGCTTTTTCGATGTCGCCGCCAGCCTTGGTCAAGGCTTTCTTGCAGTCCATCATGCCTTCGCCGGTACGCTCGCGCAGTTCTTTGACCAACGCTGCAGTAATCTCTGCCATTTCAAAATTCCTCTTGGATAGGTTATCAACCATTCCACCCGATCGAACGGGCGTTCAATTCTTCCCGAACCACCCTTGTTAGCTGCCGCACGTTACAGATAGAGCAGTGGGCGCCGACAAATGGTTTTCGAGGTGGCAAAAAGGGGGCCAAGCCCCCTTTTTGCTTACTGAGTCAACGCCAAGGCGTCAATTACTCAGCCGCAGCTACCGGAGCTTCTTCAACGAAGACTTCAGTGCCGCCAGAAACGTTGTTGCGACCACGGATAACAGCGTCAGCCATCGAACCCATGTACAGCTGGATAGCGCGGATTGCGTCATCGTTGCCTGGGATGATGTAGTCAACGCCTTCCGGGCTGCTGTTGGTATCGACTACGCCGATAACCGGGATGCCCAGCTTGTTGGCTTCGGTGATCGCGATGCGCTCGTGATCAACGTCGATAACGAACAGTGCGTCAGGCAGACCGCCCATGTCCTTGATACCACCCAGGGAACGATCGAGCTTTTCCAGGTCACGGGAGCGCATCAGCGCTTCTTTCTTGGTCAGCTTGGCGAAAGTACCGTCTTCGGCTTGCACTTCAAGGTCACGCAGACGCTTGATGGAAGCACGGATGGTTTTGAAGTTGGTCAGCATGCCGCCCAACCAGCGGTGATCGACGTACGGCGAACCGCAACGCGCTGCTTCTTCAGCAACGATCTTGCCAGCGGAACGCTTGGTGCCGACGAACAGAATCTTGTTTTTGCCCTGGGCCAGACGCTCTACGAAAGTCAGAGCTTCGTTGAACATTGGCAAGGTTTTTTCAAGGTTGATGATGTGAATCTTGTTACGCGCACCGAAAATGTATTTACCCATTTTCGGGTTCCAGTAACGGGTCTGGTGACCGAAGTGCACACCGGCCTTCAGCATATCGCGCATGTTGACTTGGGACATGATAGTTCCTTAATAAGTCGGGTTTGGCCTCCACGTATCCCAATGACCAACCAGCAGCTTCAGCTGAAGGCACCCAGGTCATCGTGTCGACACGTGTGTGGATTTAAGCCTTTCGGGGCATCCCCGGAAAGCGGCGCATTTTATACCACAGCAAGGCTGAAAACGGAACCCGGATTCTCAAAACCAGGTCAGCGCGGTTGTTCCAGCCCTTGGAATCCTCCAAGAATGCGCCATTCTATAAGCAGAAGCGATGCCGCAAGCGCAGATTTGCCCCGGGCGTCTGTTAGAATTGCCTTTTTCAGGGCCGCGAGCCATATCACGCCGAGCCCATTCCGAATTGAAAGCGCCACTGAGCGTAGAGAGAGCCTGTATGACCGTCACCCTCAAAACCCCAGAGGACATCGCAAAAATGCGCATCGCCGGCAAACTTGCCGCCGACGTGCTGGAAATGATTGCCGACTACGTCAAGCCGGGGATCACCACCGAAGAACTCGATCGCATCTGCCACGATTACATCGTCAATGAGCAGAAGGCCATCCCTGCCCCGCTCAACTACAAGGGCTTTCCGAAGTCAATCTGCACCTCGATCAACCACGTGGTCTGCCACGGCATCCCGAACGAGAAGGCCCTGAAGGACGGCGACACGCTGAACATCGACGTCACCGTGATCAAGGACGGCTACCACGGCGACACCAGCCGCATGTTCCACGTCGGCAACGTACCGGTCTGGGCTGAGCGACTGTCGAAAGTCACCCAGGAATGCATGTACAAGGCCATCGAACTGGTCAAACCGGGCTGCCGCCTGGGCGATATCGGCGAAGTGATCCAGAAGCATGCGGAAAAGAACGGTTTCTCCGTTGTCCGCGAGTTCTGCGGCCACGGTATCGGCAAGGTGTTCCACGAAGAGCCGCAGATCCTGCACTACGGCCGTGCTGGCACCGGCATGGAACTGAAGGCCGGCATGACCTTCACCATCGAACCGATGATCAACCAGGGCAAGGCCGACACCAAGGTACTGGGCGACGGCTGGACCGCGATCACCAAGGACCGCAAGCTGTCCGCCCAATGGGAGCACACTCTGCTCGTGACGGAAACCGGCTACGAAATCTTCACCCTGCGCGGCGATGACACCATCGCGCGCGTTTCAGCCTGACCTGCCGTCCTGAGCCTATATAGATAGAAAGGAAAGCCAATCGATGCCGCAGGTGGATCCAGAACTCTTCGACCGCGGCCAGTTCCAGGCTGAACTGGCCCTGAAGGCGAGCCCGATCGCAGCCTTCAAGAAGGCGATCCGCCAAGCGCGCGAGGTGCTCGACGGGCGTTTTCGCAGTGGCCGGGATATCCGCCGCCTGATCGAGGACCGCGCCTGGTTCGTCGACAACATCCTGCAAAAGGCCTGGGAGCAGTTCGACTGGAACGCAGACGCCGACATCGCACTAGTCGCGGTCGGCGGCTACGGTCGCGGCGAGCTGCACCCCTACTCCGACATCGATTTGCTGATCCTGCTCGACAGCGCCGACCACGAAGTCTTCCGTGACTCCATCGAGCGCTTTCTGACACTGCTATGGGACATCGGCCTGGAAGTCGGCCAGAGCGTTCGCTCGGTGGACGAATGCGCCGAAGAAGCCCGCGCCGACCTGACGGTGGTCACCAACCTGATGGAAAGCCGCACCATCGCCGGTCCCGAGCGCTTGCGCCAGCGGATGCTCGACGTCACCAGCACCGAGCACATGTGGCCGGCCAAGGAGTTCTTCCTGGCCAAGCGTGCCGAACAAAAAGCACGTCACCACAAATACAACGACACCGAATACAACCTGGAACCCAACGTCAAAGGCTCGCCTGGTGGCCTGCGGGATATCCAGACGATTCTGTGGGTAGCCCGCCGCCAGTACGGCACGCTGAACCTGCGGGCACTGGCGGGCGAAGGTTTCCTGGTGGAAAGCGAAAACGCCCTGCTGGCGTCCTCCCAGGAATTCCTGTGGAAAGTCCGCTATGCCCTGCACATGCTGGCCGGCCGCGCCGAGGACCGTCTGCTGTTCGATCACCAGCGCTCGATCGCCAGCTTGCTGGGCTTTGCCGGGGACGACGCGAAACACGCCATCGAAAACTTCATGCAGCAGTACTACCGGGTGGTGATGAGCATTGCCCAGCTCAGCGACCTGATCATCCAGCACTTCGAGGAAATCATCCTCGCCCCGGAAGACGAAGCGCCGCCGCAGCCGATCAACTCGCGCTTCCAGCTGCATGACGGCTACATCGAAGCCATCAACAACAACGTGTTCAAGCGCACGCCGTTTGCCATGCTGGAAATCTTCGTACTGATGGCTCAGCAGCCGGAAATAAAGGGCGTACGCGCCGATACCATCCGCCTGCTAAGGGAGCACCGTCATCTGATCGATGACGACTTCCGCCATGACATTCGCAACACGAGCCTGTTCATCGAACTGTTCAAGTGCAAGATCGGCATTCACCGAAACCTCAGGCGGATGAACCGTTACGGCATTCTTGGGCGCTACCTGCCGGAGTTCGGCTTCATCGTCGGGCAAATGCAGCACGACCTGTTCCACATCTATACGGTCGACGCCCACACCCTGAACCTGATCAAGCACTTGCGTAAGCTGCAATACACTCAGGTGTCCGAGAAATTCCCGCTGGCCAGCAAGCTCATGGGCAAGCTGCCCAAGCCTGAACTGATCTACCTCGCCGGGCTCTATCACGACATCGGCAAGGGGCGCCATGGCGACCATTCGGATATTGGCGCCGTCGACGCTGAAGCCTTCTGCCAGCGCCATCAATTGCCGACCTGGGACAGCCGGCTGATCGTCTGGCTGGTGCAAAACCACCTGGTCATGTCGACCACGGCCCAGCGCAAGGATCTGTCCGACCCGCAGGTGATCCATGACTTCGCGCAGACCGTGGGCGACGAGACCCGCCTCAACTACCTCTACGTGCTGACCGTCGCGGACATCAACGCCACCAACCCGACCTTGTGGAACTCCTGGCGCGCCAGCCTGCTGCGCCAACTCTACACCGAGACCAAGCGTGCCTTGCGTCGCGGCCTGGAGAACCCGGTGGACCGCGAAGAGCAGATTCGCCAGACCCAAAGCGCGGCCTTGGACATTCTGGTGCGCGGCGGCACCGACCCGGACGACGTCGAGCAACTCTGGTCGCAACTGGGCGATGACTATTTCCTGCGTCACACCGCTGGCGACGTGGCCTGGCACTCGGACGCGATCCTGCAGCAACCGGCCGATGGCGGCCCGCTGGTGCTGATCAAGGAGACCACCCAACGGGAGTTCGAGGGTGGCACGCAGATTTTCATCTATGCCCCCGACCAGCACGACTTCTTCGCCGTGACCGTGGCCGCGATGGACCAGCTCAACCTGAACATTCACGACGCCCGGGTCATCACCTCCAGCAGCCAGTTCACCCTCGACACCTACATCGTGCTCGACACCGACGGCGATTCGATCGGCGACAACCCTGCGCGGGTCAAACAGATCCGTGACGGCCTGACCGAAGCCCTGCGCAACCCGGACAACTACCCGACCATCATCCAGCGTCGGGTGCCACGCCAGCTGAAGCATTTTGCGTTCGCACCACAAGTGACGATCCACAACGATGCCCAGCGCCCGGTCACCGTGCTCGAACTCAGCGCACCGGACCGCCCTGGCCTGCTCGCGCGAATCGGACGAATCTTCCTCGAGTTCGACCTGTCGCTGCAGAACGCCAAGATTGCCACCCTCGGCGAACGGGTCGAAGACGTGTTCTTCATCACCGATGCCGACAACCACCCATTGTCCGACCCCCAGCTGTGCAGCCGCTTGCAGGATGCGATCGTCGAACAACTGAGCGTCAGCCCGCAACCTTCAATCGAACTGTCGCGCATCAGCATCTGACGCACGACATGATTTAACCGCTTTGAGTGAGACCTGCGCACCGATGAACAACGCTCTGAACCAACTCCAGCCCTACCCGTTCGAAAAACTGCGCGCCCTGCTCGGTGCGGTGACACCCAACCCGGACAAGCGCCCTATCGCCCTGTCCATCGGCGAGCCGAAACACCGCTCGCCGAGCTTTGTCGCCGAAGCCCTGGCCAGCAACCTGGACCAGATGGCCGTCTACCCCACGACCCTGGGTGTTCCCGCCCTGCGCGAAGCCATTGCGGCCTGGTGCGAGCGTCGGTTCAACGTGCCTGCAGGCTGGATCGATCCGGCCCGCAACGTGCTGCCCGTCAACGGTACCCGTGAAGCACTGTTCGCCTTCACCCAGACCGTGGTCAACCGGGGTGACGACGCGCTGGTGGTCAGCCCGAACCCGTTCTACCAGATCTATGAAGGTGCTGCGTTCCTCGCTGGCGCCAAGCCCCACTACCTGCCGTGCCTGGACGAAAACGGCTTCAACCCCGATTTCGACGCCGTCTCACCGGACATCTGGAAACGCTGCCAGATCCTGTTCCTGTGCTCGCCGGGCAACCCGACCGGTGCGCTGATTCCGCTCGACACCCTGAAAAAGCTGATCGCCCTGGCCGACGAGTATGACTTCGTGATCGCGGCCGACGAGTGCTACAGCGAACTCTACTTCGACGAGCAGACACCCCCACCGGGCCTGCTCAGTGCCTGTGCGGAACTGGGCCGCAAGGACTTCAAACGCTGCGTGGTGTTCCATAGCCTGTCCAAGCGCTCCAACCTGCCGGGCCTGCGCTCGGGCTTCGTGGCCGGGGATGCCGAGATCCTCAAGGGATTCCTGCTGTACCGCACCTACCATGGCTGCGCCATGCCGGTTCAGACCCAACTGGCCAGCGTTGCGGCATGGAATGACGAAGTCCATGTGCGCGCCAACCGTGCGCTGTACCGCGAGAAGTTCGATGCGGTGCTGGAGATCCTCAGCCCGGTCATGGACGTGCAGCGTCCGGATGGCAGTTTCTACCTGTGGCCGAACGTTGCAGGCGACGACGCGGCGTTCTGCCGCGACCTGTTCGTCGAAGAGCACGTGACCGTCGTGCCTGGCTCTTATCTGTCCCGTGAGGTCGACGGCGTCAACCCGGGCGCCGGCCGTGTGCGCATGGCACTGGTTGCGCCGCTGGCCGAATGCGTCGAGGCGGCAGAGCGGATTCGCGAGTTCATCCAGCGCCGCACATAAGCGACATCCTGGCGGCAGGCACGCGCCCCCCCTTTCGGACGCGTGCCTCACTTCATCAGCCCCAGATTGGCCTCACTGAGGTCCAGCACACATCAGGCAACAAGTTGCCGTCGAAGTGCCATATTAGACGCTTAGACTAGGGGCTGGCCCTTGCACAAAGGTCGCACCTGACCGGGCAACCTGTCGCACAATCGCTCAAAGCCGGATCCCGGTCGACGCCGAACCCGCCCGGTCATGGCATAATCCTTCACCATTTTTATCTTCAGCACCTCCAAAGGGGGGCAATTCCTTGACCGCTTCAAGCAAAACGTTGCACCTTTTCGGCATCAAAGCCTGCGACACCATGAAAAAGGCGCGCACCTGGCTGGATGAACACGCTGTCAGCTTTGATTTCCATGATTACAAAACGGCCGGAATCGACCGTGAACACCTGACCCAGTGGTGCAACGAGCACGGCTGGCAGGTGGTGCTCAACCGTGCAGGCACGACCTTTCGCAAACTCGATGACGAATGCAAAGCCGATCTCGACCAGGCGAAAGCGATCGAATTGATGCTCGCACAACCGTCGATGATCAAGCGCCCGGTGCTCGATCTCGGTGACCGAACCCTGATTGGCTTCAAGCCAGATATCTACGCGGCAGCGCTCAAGTAAGCCCGCCCGTTCAATTTCGTAAGAGGTAATTGCATGTCCACTACCCTGTTCAGCCTGGCCTTCGGTGTCGGCACCCAGAATCGTCAAGGCGCGTGGCTGGAAGTGTTCTACGCCGCTCCCGTGCTCAAGCCATCGGCCGAAGTAGTTGCCGCCATTGCCCCGATCCTGGGCTACACCGAAGGCAATCAGGCCATCGCGTTCAGCACCGCTCAAGCCTCGCAACTGGCCGAAGCCCTCAAGGGCGTCGACGCGACCCAGGCCGCCCTGCTGACCCGCCTGGCCGAAAGCCACAAGCCGCTGGTCGCCACGCTACTGGCCGAAGACGCCCCGTTGAGCTCCACCCCCGAGGCCTACCTCAAGCTGCACCTGCTGTCCCATCGCTTGGTCAAGCCTCACGGCCTGAACCTGACGGGCATTTTCCCGCTGCTGCCGAACGTCGCCTGGACCAGCCAGGGTGCCATCGACCTCGGCGAACTGGCCGAGCATCAACTCGAAGCCCGCCTGCGGGGCGAGTTGCTGGAAGTGTTCTCGGTCGACAAGTTCCCGAAAATGACCGACTACGTGGTACCGGCCGGTGTGCGCATCGCTGACGCCGCCCGTATCCGCCTGGGCGCCTACGTGGGCGAAGGCACCACCGTGATGCACGAAGGCTTCGTCAACTTCAACGCCGGCACCGAAGGCCCAGGCATGATCGAAGGCCGCGTCTCCGCTGGCGTGTTCGTCGGCAAGGGTTCGGACCTGGGCGGCGGTTGCTCCACCATGGGCACCCTGTCGGGCGGCGGCAACATCGTGATCAAGGTGGGCGAAGGCTGCCTGATCGGCGCCAACGCCGGCATCGGTATCCCGTTGGGCGACCGCAACACCGTCGAGTCCGGCCTGTACGTGACCGCCGGCACCAAAGTGGCCCTGCTGGACGAGAACAACCAGTTGGTCAAAGTGGTCAAGGCGCGCGAACTGGCCGGCCAGACCGACCTGTTGTTCCGCCGCAACTCGGAGACCGGTGCCGTGGAGTGCAAAACCCACAAATCGGCCATCGAACTGAACGAAGCGCTGCACGCTCACAACTAAGCAGAGCGTCAAACGATCACCCTGTAGGAGCGAGCTTGCTCGCGATGGACATATAGACGACACGTGCTGCCTGATGCCGCGCGTTATCGTTAACGTCCATCGCGAGCAAGCTCGCTCCTACAGGTCAGGCGTACACCCGCCCATGTCACCAGGGCCCGATAGCATGATGATTCCCTCACCTTGGCGTGCCGATTTCCCGGCCATCGCCGCCCTGCAACGGCAGGACCAGACCTATCTGGACAATGCCGCCACCACTCAGAAACCCCAGGCCCTGCTCGACGCGCTGGCGCATTACTACGCCAATGGCGCGGCCAACGTCCATCGTGCGCAACACCTGCCTGGCGCCCATGCCACGCAAGCGTTCGAAGGCAGCCGCAGCAAAGTGGCCCACTGGCTCAACGTCGGCCACTGCGGGCAAATCATCTTCACCCACGGCGCGACCTCCGCGCTGAATCTCCTGGCCTATGGCCTGGAACACCTTTTCCACCCGGGCGATGAAATTGTCATCAGCGCCCTGGAGCACCACGCCAACTTGCTGCCCTGGCAGCAACTGGCAAAACGCCGCGAGCTGACGCTGGTGGTCTTACCCCTGGACGCCGACGGCCTGATCGATCTCAATGCCGCCGCTGGCTTGATCGGCCCACGCACCCGGTTGCTGGCGGTCAGTCAACTGTCCAACGTCCTGGGTGCCTGGCAGCCATTGCCTCAGTTGCTGGCGCTGGCCAAGGCGCAAAACGCCTTGACCGTGGTCGACGGCGCCCAGGGCGTGGTTCACGGTCGCCACGACGTCCAGGCGCTGGGTTGTGATTTCTACGTGTTCTCCAGCCACAAACTCTACGGGCCCGATGGCCTGGGCGTGGTCTTTGGCCGCAATGAGGCCCTGGAGCATCTGCGCCCCTGGCAGTTCGGCGGTGAGATGGTGCTGGATGCCAACTACCACGACGCCCGCTTTCGCCCGGCACCGCTGGGTTTTGAAGCCGGCACCCCGCCGATTGCCAGCGTGATCGGCTTGGGCGCGACTCTCGACTACCTGGCCGGGCTGGATCAGGACGCCGTGTCCGCCCATGAAGCGGCGCTGCATGATTACCTGATCAAGGGTTTACAGGCGCGCAATGGCATTCGCCTGCTGGGCAAGCCACAACTGGCCCTGGCCAGCTTTGTGGTGGAAGGGGTCCACAACTCGGATCTGGCACACCTGTTGACCGAACAGGGCATTGCCGTGCGTGCCGGTCACCACTGCGCCATGCCGCTGCTCAAAAGCTATGAACTGGCCGGGGCAATCCGGGTTTCACTGGCGCTGTACAACGACTCTGAAGATCTGGAGCGTTTCTTCGAAGCCCTTGATCAAGCCCTGGAGCTGTTGCGATGAGCCTGCCAGCCGACGCGGTTACCGCGCTGCAAGTCTTTCAAACCGCCGCCGGATGGGAGCAGCGTGCACGCTTGCTGATGCAATGGGGCGATCGCCTGCCAGCCTTGAGCGATACCGACCAATCCGAGGCCAACCGCGTACACGGTTGCGAAAGTCAGGTCTGGCTGGTGGGGGCGCTGCACGACGGCCATTGGCAGTTCGTCGCCAACAGCGATGCGCGATTGATTCGTGGCCTGGTGGCGTTGCTGCTGGCGCGGGTCAATGGCTTGTCCGCGCAAGAGTTGCAGCAGGTGGATTTGCCGGACTGGTTTAATCAGTTGGGCTTGTCGCGACAACTCTCGTCGTCACGCAGCAATGGCCTGAATGCGGTGTTGCAGCGAATGCGCGAATTATCCGCCTGACCCTGTGAAGAGGGAGCCGTCTTATTGCTCGGGCTTAATCTTGTCCGCCGGGCGTCGGACCCCGGCGACGATCTTGTCCACCGCCTTGGTCGCGGCAACCATGCCAAAGGTCGCCGTCACCATCATTACCGCGCCAAACCCGCCCGCGCAGTCCAACTTCACGCCATCGCCGACAAAACTTTTCTGCAAGCAAATGCTGCCATCGGGTTTCGGGTAGCGCAGTTGCTCCGTGGAAAATACGCACGGCACGCTGTAGTGACGGGTCACGGTGCGGGAGAAATTGTAATCGCGACGCAGGGTGGAACGCACTTTCGAGGCCAGCGGGTCGTTGAAGGTCCGGTTCAGGTCACACACCTGAATCAGCGTCGGGTCGATCTGCCCGCCTGCGCCACCGGTGGTGATGATCTGGATCTTGCGGCGCTTGCACCAGGCGATCAATGCGGCCTTGGCATTGACGCTGTCGATGCAGTCGATCACACAATCGATGTTCGGCGTGATGTACTCGGCCATGGTCTCGCGCGTCACGAAGTCCGGTACCGCGTGTACCGTGCAGTCCGGGTTGATCCCCCGCAGACGCTCGGCCATCACCTCGACCTTGGGTTTGCCGACGGTGCTGTCCAGTGCGTGCAACTGGCGATTGACATTGCTGACGCAAACGTCGTCCAGGTCGAACAGCGAAATCTCGCCCACGCCACAACGGGCAATGGCTTCCGCCGCCCAGGAACCGACACCGCCGACGCCCACAATCGCCACATGGGCGGCGCGCAAACGCCCCAGGCCTTCAATGCCATACAAGCGGGCAATGCCAGCAAACCGCGGATCTTCTGTACTCATGACCACTACCCTAAAAACCGGCGCGCATTATAGGGCTACACGGCGGTAAGTTTTAAGCTACACGCTACAAGTGAAAGAACTTAAGTCAAAGTAAATTGCCTAACGTCCGGCATATCCCCGCCCGCTGTACGGTCTGGGAACACCCGGTGTAGGATGCGCGCCCCTCGGCGGCGGCCGACCGTTCCTTCGTTCCACAGCCTTTGGAACCCGAAATAGCTATGTCATCGCGTAAATTTGGACTCAACCTGGTGGTAGTGCTGGCGATTGCCGCGCTGTTCACCGGTTTCTGGGCGCTGATCAACCGCCCGGTCACAACCCCCAACTGGCCAGAGCAGATCTCCGGTTTTTCTTACTCGCCGTTCCAGCAAGGCCAGTTCCCACAGAAAAACCAGTTCCCGTCCGATGAGGAAATGCGTCGTGACCTGGAGATCATGAGCAAACTGACCGACAACATCCGGATCTATTCGGTCGACGGCACCCTGGGCGACATTCCCAAGCTGGCGGAAGAGTTCGGCTTGCGCGTGACCCTCGGAATCTGGATCAGCCCGGACCAGGAGCGCAACGAACGCGAAATCCAGCGCGCCATCGAGATCGCCAACAACTCGCGCAGCGTGGTTCGCGTGGTCGTGGGTAACGAAGCGATCTTCCGCAAGGAAATCACCGCCGAACAGCTGAGCGTGCTTCTCGATCGTGTACGCGCCGCGGTCAAGGTCCCGGTCACCACGTCCGAACAGTGGCACGTGTGGGAAGAAAACCCGATGCTGGCCAAGCACGTCGACCTGATCGCCGCCCACGTCCTGCCCTACTGGGAGTTCGTCCCGATGGACCAGGCCGGCCAGTTCGTCCTGGACCGCGCCCGCGACCTGAAGAAAATGTTCCCGAAAAAGCCGCTCTTGCTCTCGGAAGTGGGCTGGCCGAGCAACGGCCGCATGCGCGGTGGCGCGGACGCGACCCCGGCCGACCAAGCCATTTACCTGCGCACACTGGTGAACAAGCTCAACCGCCAGGGCTTCAACTACTTTGTGATCGAGGCCTTTGACCAGCCCTGGAAAGTCAGCGACGAAGGTTCGGTCGGTGCCTATTGGGGCGTGTTCAACGCGGCGCGCCAGCAGAAGTTCAACTTCGAAGGCCCGGTGGTGGCAATCCCGCAATGGCGCGTGCTGGCCATCGGCTCCGTGGTGCTGGCGCTGTTGTCGCTGACCCTGCTGATGATCGACGGCTCGGCGCTGCGCCAGCGTGGCCGCACCTTCCTGACCTTCACCGCCTTCCTCTGCGGGTCGGTGCTGGTCTGGATCGGCTACGACTACAGCCAGCAATACAGCACCTGGTTCAGCCTGACGGTAGGATTCCTGCTCGCCCTCGGTGCCCTCGGAGTGTTTATCGTGTTGCTGACCGAGGCCCACGAGCTGGCCGAAGCGGTGTGGATTCACAAGCGCCGGCGCGAGTTCCTGCCGGTAGTGGGCGATTCGACCTATCGGCCAAAAGTCTCGATTCACGTGCCGTGCTACAACGAGCCGCCGGAGATGGTCAAACAGACCCTCAACGCCCTGGCCAACCTCGACTATCCGGACTTTGAAGTCCTGATCATCGACAACAACACCAAGGACCCGGCGGTCTGGGAGCCGGTGCAGGCCTATTGCGAAACCCTCGGCCCGCGCTTCAAGTTCTTCCACGTCGCGCCACTGGCCGGTTTCAAGGGCGGTGCGCTGAACTACCTGATCCCGCACACCGCCAAGGACGCCGAAGTGATCGCGGTCATCGACTCGGACTACTGCGTTCATCCGAACTGGCTCAAACACATGGTGCCGCACTTCGCCGATCCGAAAATCGCCGTGGTGCAGTCGCCGCAGGATTACCGCGACCAGAACGAAAGCACCTTCAAGAAGCTGTGCTATGCCGAGTACAAAGGCTTCTTCCACATTGGCATGGTGACCCGCAACGACCGCGACGCGATCATTCAGCACGGCACCATGACCATGACCCGTCGCTCCGTGCTCGAAGAGCTTGGCTGGGCGGACTGGTGCATCTGTGAAGACGCCGAGTTGGGGCTGCGGGTGTTCGAGAAAGGTTTGTCGGCGGCGTACTACCACGACAGCTATGGCAAGGGCTTGATGCCCGATACCTTTATCGACTTCAAGAAACAGCGTTTCCGTTGGGCCTACGGCGCCATCCAGATCATCAAGCGGCACACCGCCAGCCTGATCCGTGGCAAAGACACCAAACTGACCCGCGGCCAGCGTTACCACTTCCTGGCAGGCTGGCTGCCGTGGGTGGCCGACGGCATGAACATCTTCTTCACCGTGGGCGCCTTGCTGTGGTCCGCGGCGATGATTATCGTGCCGCACCGGGTGGATCCACCGCTGCTGATTTTCGCGATCCCGCCCCTGGCGTTGTTCGTGTTCAAGGTCGGCAAGATCATCTTCCTCTACCGTCGTGCGGTGGGGGTTAACCTCAAGGACGCGTTCTGCGCGGCACTGGCGGGCCTGGCGTTGTCCCACACCATTGCCAAAGCGGTGCTGTACGGCTTCTTCACCAGCAACATTCCGTTCATCCGCACCCCGAAAAATGCCGACAGCCACGGCTTTTGGCTAGCCATTTCGGAAGCCCGTGAAGAGATGTTCATCATGTTTCTGTTGTGGGGCGCGGCGCTGGGGATTTTCCTGGTGCAAGGCCTGCCGAGCAACGACATGCGTTTCTGGGTGACCATGCTGCTGGTGCAGTCGCTGCCTTATGTGGCGGCGCTGATCATGGCGTTCCTGTCGTCGCTGCCAAAACCTGTGGCCGAGGCCGAAACGCTACCCGCGGTCTAAATCGCTACCGATGCACTAAACGGCGGCCAATGGTCGCCGTTTTGCTTTAAGATAACCGCCATTTTGCGGGGCGTGGCTCAAGGGCCAAACCCAATACCTGTAGGAGCGAGCTTGCTCGCGAGAAACGTAAGGGCAACGCGGTTATCTAGATCGCACGCGTTATCGTTGACGCTCATCGCGAGCAAGCTCGCTCCTACACATTGACAGCTTCCGGAGTTCTACATGACGGCCCACGCCGACCTTTCGCCGACCCTCCAGCTCGCCATCGACCTGATCCGCCGTCCGTCCGTGACGCCGGTGGACGCTGATTGCCAGAAGCAGATGATGCAGCGCCTGGGCGATGCCGGTTTCAACCTGGAACCCATGCGCATCGAAGACGTGGATAACTTCTGGGCTACCCACGGCACGCACGAAGGTCCGGTACTGTGCTTCGCCGGTCACACCGATGTGGTCCCGACCGGCCCGGTGGCGGCCTGGCAGATCGATCCGTTCGATGCGGTGATCGATGAGCACGGCATGCTCTGCGGCCGTGGCGCGGCTGACATGAAAGGCAGCCTGGCGGCCATGACCGTGGCGGCCGAGCGTTTTGTCGCCGACTACCCGGACCACAAGGGCAAGGTGGCGTTCCTGATCACCAGCGACGAAGAAGGCCCGGCACATCACGGCACCAAAGCGGTGATCGAGCGCCTGGCTGCGCGCAAGGAACGCCTGGACTGGTGCATCGTCGGCGAGCCGTCGAGCACCACCCTGGTGGGTGACGTAGTCAAGAACGGCCGCCGCGGCTCCCTGGGCGCCAAGCTCACGGTGCGCGGCGTGCAAGGTCACGTGGCCTACCCGCACCTGGCAAAGAACCCGATCCACCTCGCCGCCCCGGCCCTGGCCGAACTGGCCGCCGAGCATTGGGACAACGGCAATGCGTTCTTCCCGCCCACCAGTTTCCAGATCTCCAACGTCAATTCCGGTACCGGCGCCACCAACGTTATCCCGGGCGACCTGGTCGCGGTGTTCAACTTCCGCTTCTCTACCGAGTCGACCGTTGAGGGCCTGCAACAGCGCGTGGCCGATATCCTCGACAAACACGACCTGGACTGGCACATCGACTGGGCACTGTCCGGCCTGCCGTTCCTCACCGAACCGGGCGCGCTGCTCGACGCCGTGTCGGCCAGCATCAAGGCCATCACCGGCCGTGAAACACTGGCCTCCACCAGTGGCGGCACCTCGGACGGGCGTTTCATCGCCACCATGGGCACCCAGGTGGTCGAGCTGGGCCCGGTCAACGCAACGATCCACCAGGTCAACGAACGGGTCCTGGCCAGCGATCTCGATGTGCTGACGGAAATCTACTACCAGACCCTGATCAAGTTGCTCGCCTGATGCTTGCCTGCCCTATCTGCAGCGCGCCGCTGAACGCGGTCGACAACGGCGTGGCGTGCCCCGCCGGGCATCGCTTCGACCGTGCCCGCCAGGGTTACCTGAACCTGTTGCCGGTGCAGCACAAGAACAGCCGCGACCCTGGCGACAACCAGGCCATGGTCGAGGCCCGTCGCGACTTCCTGAATGCCGGGCACTATGCCCCGGTGGCCAGGCGCCTGGCGGAACTGGCCGCGGAGCGCGCGCCACAACGCTGGCTGGACATCGGTTGTGGCGAGGGTTACTACACCGCGCAAATTGCCGACGCCCTGCCCGATGCCGATGGCTATGCGCTGGACATCTCCCGCGAAGCGGTCAAGCGTGCCTGCAAGCGCAACCCGGCACTGACCTGGTTGATCGCCAGCATGGCCCGGGTGCCGCTGGCCGACGCCAGCTGCCAGTTCCTGGCCAGTGTGTTCAGCCCCCTCGACTGGCTGGAAGCCAAGCGCCTGCTCAGCCCTGGCGGCGGGCTGATGAAAGTCGGCCCGACCAGCGGTCACTTGATGGAATTACGCGAGCGCCTGTACGACGAAGTACGCGAGTACACCGACGACAAGCACCTGGCCCTGGTGCCCGAAGGCATGTCGCTGCAACACAGCGAAACCCTGGAGTTCAAGCTGACCCTGAGCAACCCTCAGGATCGTGCCAATCTGCTGGCCATGACCCCCCATGGCTGGCGCGCCAGCGCCGAACGCCGGGCAGCCGTTATCGAACAGGCCGAGCCATTCAATGTCAGTGTGTCGATGCGCTACGATTATTTCGTTCTGCAGTAATTGCTTGAGAGCAACCCTTTAACTTTTGGCCTTGGGCAGCAGCTTGAGGCCGGCTAAATCCGCGAATGGATTTTTCGAAACCCGCAGTGAGGAACATCCATGCGCCAACCCGATATCGAGATTTACCTCAAAGACGCCGACGTCGACCACAAGGCCATCTCGGCCTGGCTGGGCGCGGCCTTGGGCCCTTGCACCGACTGGGTTCAAAAAGGCCAGACCTACAAGTGCAAGGCCGGCAACGTGCCGGTCACCTGGCTGCCGAAAGCGGTGGGCAAATGGAACAGCCTGTACCTGGAAAGCGACCAGACGCCATGGGACGACGACATCGCCTGCGCCCGCGCCGCGTTTGCCGCGCTGAACGTTGAAGTGCGCTGTGCACCGGGTACCTGGGTCGAGGAAGAGGGTGAAGAGTCCGCCGATCGCTGGATTCGCATCAGCGTCGATGGCGAAGAAGAGATCACCTGGAAGACCGCGTAACACGCCGATCGGCTGATCGCTCCCACGCTCTGCGCGGGAAGGCACCCAGTAACGCTCTGCGCCACAAAAGCGGACGCAGAGCGCCCAATGAGAGATTCCCACGCAGAACGTGGGAACGATCTTCAGAGGCCGACTACGTCTTCTGCCTGCAAACCTTTCTGCCCGTCCACCACGGCGTACTCAACCTGCTGGCCCTCGGCCAACGAGCGGTGGCCTTCGCCACGGATTGCGCGGTAGTGCACGAACACATCCGCCCCGCCTTCACGCTGAATGAAGCCGTAACCCTTAGCGTCGTTGAACCACTTCACGTTGCCGGTCTCGCGCGTTGCCATCTATCGGTACTCCCTTTTTATTATTGGTCGGCCTGTTCACAGACACGCCGTCTGAGCCAGTGCGCACACTCGACTGACTGTCAAAAACAGGGTCGATAGTGGCAAACGGCCGGCCGAGTATATGACAGCGGTAAAAACTCTCAACTCAAGATTACTTCGGTGCTTTTTTGCCGATTTTCGACGAATACGTCACACTACCGCTCCCGAGCACTTGCTCGGTTTTTTTTCAACTAAAGCAGCAAGCCTATGACCCGTTCCCCGTTCCGCCGTCTTGTGTTTGGCGCCTTGCGCCGACTGTTGTACCTCTGGGTTCGCTCGGAGACGATCAACCAGTCGTCCTTTACCCTCAACCTCGACCGCAGTCGTCCGGTGTTCTACGTCCTGCAAAATCCCTCGTTGACCGACCTGGCCGTGCTCGACACCGAGTGCACCAAGGCCGGTTTGCCACGTCCGGTGCTGCCGGTGTCGGTGGGTAACCTGCTGGAGCCAGCGGCGTTCTTCTACCTGACACCCGCACCCGACTGGCTCGGTCGCCAGGACAAGCGCGGCGCGCCGCCGACCCTGACCCGACTGGTCAGTGCCCTGAGCCAGAATGCCGCCGAAGACGCGCAAATCATCCCCGTCAGCGTGTTCTGGGGCCAATCGCCAGACAGCGAATCGAGCCCGTGGAAACTGCTGTTTGCCGACAGCTGGGCGGTGACCGGACGCCTGCGTCGACTGCTGAGCATCATGATTCTGGGGCGCAAGACCCGCGTGCAATTCTCCGCCCCCATCCACCTGCGCGAGCTGATCGAGCACGACAAGGGCCACGAGCGCACCGTGCGCATGGCCCAGCGCATCCTGCGGGTGCACTTTCGCAACCTGAAAGCGGCGGTCATCGGCCCGGACATTTCCCACCGCCGCAACCTGGTCAAGGGCCTGCTCAATCAGCCGCTGGTCAAGCAAGCGATCCTCGATGAAGCCGAGCGCGAGAACATTTCGCCGGAAAAAGCCAAGGCCCAGGCACTGCGCTACGGCAACGAGATCGCCTCGGACTACACCTTCACCGCCATCCGCTTCCTGGAAGTGGTGCTGAGCTGGTTCTGGAACAAGATCTACGACGGCATCAAGGTCAACCACATCGAAGGCGTGCAGCAGGTCGCCCCGGGTCACGAAGTGATCTACGTACCCTGCCACCGCAGCCACATCGACTACCTGCTGCTGTCCTACCTGCTGTTTCGCAACGGACTGACCCCGCCGCACATCGCCGCCGGGATCAACCTCAACATGCCGGTGATCGGCAGCCTGCTGCGGCGTGGCGGCGCCTTCTTCATGCGCCGCACATTCAAGGGCAACCCGCTCTACACCTCGGTGTTCAATGAGTACCTGCACACCCTGTTTACCAAGGGCTTCCCGGTGGAGTACTTCGTCGAGGGTGGCCGTTCGCGCACCGGGCGCATGCTGCAACCGAAAACCGGGATGCTGGCGATCACCTTGCGCAGCTTCCTGCGCTCCTCTCGCATGCCGATCGTCTTCGTCCCGGTGTACATCGGTTACGAACGTGTCCTGGAGGGCCGCACCTACCTGGGTGAATTGCGCGGCGCGAGCAAGAAGAAAGAATCGATTTTCGACATCTTCAAAGTCATCGGTGCGCTGAAACAACGTTTCGGCCAGGTGGCGGTGAACTTCGGCGAGCCGATCAAGCTGGCCGAGTTCCTCGACAGCGAGCAACCGGATTGGCGCTCCCAGGAACTGGGGCCGCAGTACAGGCCTGCCTGGCTCAACGAAACCACCAATCGCCTCGGCGAACGGGTCGCCCGGCACTTGAATGAGGCGGCTGCGATCAACCCGGTGAACCTGGTCGCGCTGGCCTTGTTGTCCACCAGCCGTCTGGCGCTGGATGATCGCGCCATGGCGCGGGTGCTGGATCTGTACCTGGCATTGCTGCGACGCGTCCCTTACTCGCCGCATACCACGCTGCCAGAGGGCGACGGCCGTGCACTGATCGAACACGTCAAGGACATGGACCTGCTCTGCGAGCAAAGCGATGCGCTGGGCAAAATCCTCTATCTGGATGAGCAAAACGCCGTCCTGATGACCTACTACCGCAACAACGTCCTGCACATTTTCGCCTTGCCTGCCTTGCTCGCCAGTTTCTTCCAGAGCAGCTCGCGCATGAGCCGCGAACAGATCCTGCGGTACACCCGCGCGCTGTACCCGTACCTGCAATCAGAGCTGTTCATTCGTTGGTCGCTGGACGAACTGGACGCCGTGATCGACCAATGGCTCGAGGCGTTCGTCGAGCAAGGCCTGTTGCGCGTCGAGAACAACCTGTACCTGCGCCCGGCGCCAAGCTCACGGCATTTCGTGCTGCTGACCCTGCTGTCCAGGAGCATCGCGCAGACCCTGCAGCGTTTCTACATGGCCATCTCGTTGCTGCTCAACAGCGGCCAGAACACCCTCAGCGCCGAAGAGCTGGAAGACCTGTGCACGGTCATGGCCCAGCGCCTGTCGATCCTGCATGGCCTGAACGCCCCGGAGTTCTTCGACAAGAGCCTGTTCCGCCACTTCATCCAGACCCTGCTGGACCTGGAGGTACTGCGTCGCGACGAGGCCGGCAAGCTGAGCCATCACGAACTGCTCGGTGAACTGGCCGAAGGCGCTGCCAAGCGGGTGTTGCCAGCGGAGATTCGCTTGTCGATCCGTCAGGTGGCACTGCATCGCAGTGAGGATGCCGCTGAGCAGAACAGCGCCGCCCTTCAGTAAGCACCTGAACGCCGTCTTCTATGCTTCAACCGGTTCAATTCTGGAAGACGGCGTTTTAATTAGTTGGACCCTCTTTAATTAAGCACGCCCTGCACTCAACACTTCGCTTTCATGGCCAGGGACGCCCGTCATTGGGTCTCTCTCCCAGGGAACTGGTCCTGCGGCCAGTACCGCTACAGGCTCCCGTATTCGGCAGTTGAAGGCAAAACACCCTGGGGCAATGCCCGGCATAAAATCCGCTAGACTCCCGAGGGGCGCCGGCCTGCTGCTGGCGTCTCCTCGATACGGAGATCCACAATGAAGAGAAACACGCTTGCCCTGCTCGCTGCCGCCACCCTGCTGACGGCCTGCCAAAGCCCGTCACCGGCGCCTAAAGCAACCCTGGACGGCGAAGTCTTCTACTTGCAACGCATGGCACTGCCACCGACAGCAATCTTGAGTGTCAGCCTGCAGGACGTGACACTGGCCGATGCTCCGGCAAAGACCCTTGACGAGCAAAGAGGCCCGATCAAAGGCCAGGTACCCTTGGCCTTCCACCTCAGCTACGACCCGATGCAGGTCGAGCCCACCCACCGTTACTCGGTGAACGCCCGCATTGAGGTCGATGGCAAACTGATGTTCATCACCACTGAGAATCATGCCGTGCGACTGGACGGAAGCGATCCGCAGCCCGTAAAGGTTCGCGTCGACGCGGTTCGTTGAGAGGGATTACCGAACAAGGACGCTGCCAGGCAGCGTCCTGTCTTTCTCGAATCAAGCATCCAGCTCATCTCAGAAACGCCATCAACTGAGAGATAACGCTCGAAACGACGAACCCTTGTCTCAGAAAGCATGATCTCGCAAACCATGGACACTGAAACACGCCGGGATCCACTGAGTCAGTACGGTCGGACCAATACAGGCGTCGATCGCTCCCACGCTGAGCGCAGGAGCGATCATCAAACAGGTTCTTTCTTGACCCTGAACCACGCCGCATACAACGCCGGCAGAAACAGCAACGTCAACGCGGTCGCCACGATCAAGCCGCCCATGATTGCCACGGCCATCGGCCCGAAGAACACACTGCGCGACAGCGGGATCATCGCCAATACGGCAGCCAGGGCGGTGAGCACGATTGGCCGGAAGCGTCGCACCGTGGCTTCGATGATCGCCTGCCAGGGTTTGAGCCCGGCGAGGATGTCCTGCTCGATCTGGTCCACCAGGATCACCGAGTTGCGCATGATCATCCCCGACAGGGCAATGGTACCGAGCATGGCCACGAACCCGAACGGCTGACGGAATACCAGCAGGAACAGGGTGACGCCAATCAGCCCCAGCGGCGCGGTCAAAAACACCATCGCCGTGCGCGAGAAGCTGCGCAGTTGTACCATCAGCAAGGTCAGCACCACGACGATGAACAACGGCACACCGGCCTTCACCGAGTTCTGTCCGCGAGCCGAGTCTTCCACCGTACCACCCACGTCCAGCAAGTAGCCGTCCGGCAATTCAGCGCGAATCGGCTCGAGGGTCGGCAGAATCTGTTTGACCAGGGTCGCCGGTTGCTCCTTGCCATAGATATCGGCGCGAATCGTCACGTTCGGCAAACGGTTACGGTGCCAGATGACGCCCTCTTCAAAGCCGTACTCCAGGGTCGCCACCTGGGACAACGCCACACTCTTGCCGTTGTCGGTCGGCACCGCCAGGCTCGACAACTGCGACAGTTCGGTGCGTTCGTGCACGGTGCCGCGCAAGAGGATTTCGATCAACTCGTTGTCTTCACGGTACTGGCTGACGCTGGAGCCGGTCAGCGAGCTCTGCAAAAACCTCGACAGGTTCACGGTGCTCACGCCCAGGGCCCGTGCACGGTCCTGATCGACATTCAGGTACACCACCTTGCTGGGTTCTTCCCAGTCCAGGTGCACGTTGACCACATGGGGGTTCTCGCGCACCTTGGCGGCGACTTTACGGGCCAGGGCGCGGACTTCTTCAATGTGCTCGCCGGTCACCCGGAACTGCACCGGATACCCCACGGGCGGGCCGTTTTCCAGGCGCGTGACCCGCGAGCGCAACGCCGGAAATTGTTCGTTGAGGGTTTCGATCAGCCAGCTGCGCAGGCTTTCACGCTCCTCGATGGTGTCCGCCAGGACAACAAACTGAGCAAAACTGGCCGCCGGCAGCTGTTGATCCAGTGGCAGGTAAAAACGTGGCGAACCGGTGCCGATGTACGCCACATAGTTTTCAATACCGGCGTGCTCCTTGAGCATCGCTTCCAGGCGCTTCACCTCACCGGCGGTATTGCTCAACGAAGCGCCTTCCGCCAGCTTCAGGTCAACCATCAGTTCCAGGCGGCCCGAGGCCGGAAAGAACTGCTGCGGCACGAAACGGAACAGCACTACCGAAGCCAGGAACAGCAGGATGGTCAACGCAATCACGGTTTTACGCCGGCGCACACACCACTCCACCAGACGCCGCACCCGTTGATAAAAAGGCGTTCCATAAGGATCCGGCTGACCGGCACCGTGCTTGGCCGCGTGGAGCCTGGCCAGGTCCGGCAGCAGCTTTTCCCCCAGATAGGGTACAAACACCACAGCGGCGATCCATGAGGCCAGCAACGCGATCGTCACGACCTGGAAGATCGAACGGGTGTACTCGCCCGTGCTCGATTGCGCGGTGGCGATCGGCAGGAAACCCGCGGCGGTGATCAGGGTACCGGTGAGCATCGGGAATGCCGTACTGGTCCAGGCATAACTGGCAGCCTTGACCCGGTCGAAGCCCTGCTCCATTTTGATCGCCATCATTTCCACGGCAATGATCGCGTCATCCACCAGCAAGCCCAGAGCCAGTACCAACGCTCCCAGGGAAATCTTGTGCAGGCCAATGCCCAGGTAATACATGCAGGCAAAGGTCATGGCCAATACCAGCGGTATTGCCAAGGCGACCACCATGCCGGTGCGCACACCCAGGGAAAAAAAGCTCACCAGCAACACAATCGCCAACGCCTCGACCAGTACCTGGACGAACTCGCCGACGCTGGTTTTTACCGCCGCCGGCTGGTCAGACACCTTGCGCAGCTGCATGCCCGCCGGCAGGTTGTCCTGGATCCGCTTGAACTCGCGCTCCAACGCACTGCCCAGCACCAGAATATCGCCGCCGTCCTTCATGGCCACGGCCAGGCCGATCGCATCCTCGCCCATGAAGCGCATGCGCGGTGCCGGTGGATCGTTGAAACCACGGTGCACGTCCGCCACATCACCGATACGGAAAGTTCGATCACCGACGCGAATCGGGAAACCGCGAATCTGCTCGACCGTCTGGAAGTTGCCCGTCACCCGCAACTGCAATCGCTCACTGGTGGTTTCGAAGAACCCGGCGTTGGACACCGCGTTCTGCTCCTCCAGTGCTTGCTGCACAGCCGCCAATGGCAAGCCCAGCGTGGCCAGTTTGAGGTTGGACAGCTCGATCCAGATTTTCTCGTCCTGCAGCCCGAGCAGGTCGACCTTGCCCACATCCTTGACCCGTTGCAGCTGGATCTGGATGCGGTCCGCGTAGTCCTTGAGTACCGCGTAGTCGAAACCTTCCCCCGTCAGCGCGTAAATATTGCCGAAGGTGGTACCAAATTCGTCGTTGAAGAATGGCCCCTGGATACCCGGTGGCAAGGTCGGGCGAATATCGCCGACCTTTTTGCGGACCTGATACCAGAGTTCCGGAATGTCCACCGAATGCATCGAGTCCCGGGCAATGAACGTCACCTGGGATTCACCGGGGCGGGAGAACGACACGATCCGTTCATACTCGCCGGTTTCCATCAGTTTCTTTTCGATACGTTCGGTGACCTGCCGCGAGACTTCCTGGGCTGTCGCACCCGGCCACTTGGTCTGGATCACCATGGCCTTGAAGGTGAACGGCGGGTCCTCGCTCTGGCCCAGCTTGGTGTAGGACAAGGTGCCGACAACCGCCAGCAGGATCATCAGAAACAGTACGATCTGGCGATTACGCAGCGCCCATTCGGATAGATTGAAACCCATCGGGGATTACTCCTTGACCGCCAGATTGACCACGCGGTTGGAACGATCCACCGGCCGCACTGGCTGGCCGTCGTGGAGCACATGGACACCGGCCGCCACCACCCAGTCGCTGGCCGTCAGGCCTTCAAGCACCGGTACACTTTTCTCACCGAAGGCCCCGACACGAACCGGCGCCTTGCGCAGGGTGCTGTCGGCGTTCACCACCCAGACGTAGGTCGCACCGTTTTCCGCGGTGAGCGCCGAGAGCGGCACCGAGAGCGGCACCACGTCAGTGGTTTGAATGAATACCCGAGCGCTTTGACCGAGCTCGGCCGCCACCTTGCCGGCAGTGAAGGCGATGCGTGCGGCAAAGGTGCGTGACTTGGGATCAGCGGCTGGCGACAACTCGCGGATGCTGCCGGCAAAGCGTTGCCCCGGCTGGCTCCACAGTTCAACGGTGACCGGCTGGCCAATCTTGAACCGGCCAAACCCTTGCTCCGGCAGGCTGATCAAGACTTCACGCTCGCCGTCGGTGGCCAGGGTGAACACGGTTTGCCCCGCAGCCACGACCTGGCCCACTTCCACGGCACGCTTGGCCACCACCCCGTCACGTGGCGCGCGCAGGACGGCGTAGCTGGCCTGATTGTTGGCGACATCGAACTCGGCCTTGATCTGCTTGAGACGTGCTTCACCGGATCGGTAGAGATTTTCCGCGTTGTCGTACTGCGAGCGGCTGACCAACTGACGCTCCATCAGGGTCTTGTAGCGATCACGCTCGGTGCGCACCAGGTTCAGATTGGCAGTGGCCGCCGCCACTTGGGCACGGGTTGCTTCCAACTGCAGCCGTACATCCTCGGGATCGAGTTCGGCCAGCGCCTGATTGGCTTTGACCCGCTCCCCCTCCTCGACCAGTCGTCGGCTGACTTTGCCGCCAATGCGAAAAGCCAGGTCCGGCTCATAGCGTGCGCGGACTTCGCCAGGATAGCTGTCCATCGCCTGTGCGGAGGGCTCTGGCTGAACCACCATGGCCGGGCGAACGGCGACTTGCACCGGTTCTTCGTGACCACACGCAGCCAACAAAAACGCCAGGCTGGCTGGCAACACGAGAGGCAAGGCATAGCGGAACATGGCGAAGGACCTTTCGCTAATGGTGCTTGGAATAATTATACTGACCAGTATGTTATTAATAGCAAACTCACCAGTCCAGTATTAAAGCGAAGAATGCCCAAGAATCTTTCTGTACCCAACGGCCCTGGCCGCCCAAAGGATCCCGCCAAGCGCGAGGCCATCCTGGGAGCCGCCAAACGCCTGTTTCTGAGCAATGGTTACGCGAACACCAGCATGGACGCGGTGGCGGCTGAGGCCGGGGTTTCGAAGTTGACCGTCTACAGCCACTTCACAGATAAGGAGACGCTGTTCTCCTCGGCCGTCATGGCCAAGTGCGAAGAACAATTGCCTACCCTGTTTTTCGAACTGCCCGACGAGATGCCGATCGAGAGCGTGCTGTTGAACATCGCCCGGGGCTTTCATCTGCTGATCAACAGCGATGAATCGGTGAACCTGCACCGCCTGATGATCACGCTGGGCAGCCAGGACCCGAAGCTGGCGCAGATCTTCTTCGAAGCCGGTCCGCAACGGATGGTGCACGGCATGGAACGCTTGCTGAGCAAGGTCGACCAATCGGGCACCCTGCGCATCGACAAACCGCGCCACGCCGCCGAGCATTTTTTCTGCCTGCTCAAGGGCGCGGGTAATTTCCGCCTGCTCTACGGCTGCGGCGAGCCCTTGACCGGCGACACCGCCGAAGCCCATGTGCGGGAAGTGGTTGGATTGTTCATGCGGGCGTATCAGCCGGGGAACACTACAAGCCGCTAGGTGCTAGCGGCTTGTAACATCACTGCCCGCCGATTGCCGCTTAAGCCTTGAGCGCTTTCTTCGGATAGATGTCATAACGACTGGACTTGCCATCCAGCGCATGGCTCGGCTTGGGCCCTTCAATGCACGGGGCCTTGCGTGGGCGCTTGACCACGACCCGGTGGCTGGCCAGCGCCAGGGCGGCTTCGAGCAGGGCTGGCGCATCCGGGTCGTCGCCCACCAGCGGGCGGAACAGGCGCATTTCCTTCTTGACCAGCGCCGTCTTCTCCCGATGAGGAAACATCGGGTCAAGGTAGATGACCTGTGGCGGCTCACCCTCCCAATTGCGCATCAACTCAATCGAATTACCCTTGAGCAAATGCATGCGCGCCACAATCGGCGCTACCTCAAAATCTTCGGCCGCGCGTGCCAGACCGTCTTCGAGCAAAGCCCCGATCAACGGCTGACGCTCGATCAGGCTCATCTCACAGCCCAGGCTCGCCAGTACGAAGCCATCCTTGCCCAAGCCTGCCGTGGCATCCAGCACTCTGGGGCGCACGCCTTGGGCGACGCCAACCGCCTTGGCAATCATCTGTCCACTGCCGCCGCCATACAACCGGCGATGGGCCGCGCCGCCCTCAACGAAATCCACCCGCACCGGTCCTGGCGCATCCGGCCCCAGCTGCTGCAGCTGTAAACCCTGCTCACCCACTTGCAGGGCAAACTCGGCATCGTCCAGCAGCAGCGGCAAATTCAATCGCTCGGCCCAGAGCCGGGCTTGCGCCTGAAACCCATCGGCCAGGGCCTCGACTTTGATGCGGCTGGCCGCAGGTTGCTCACTCATCAGAAAACACACTCGAAAAATTAATGATCGGCAAAAACGGCCGATAACCAAACTATCGAGCATTTTGCCAGAGCTGAGCGTCAACCGAGAGAAATGTCAGACATTCAACGCGTACCCGCAGGCTTTATTACGCCTTACCGCGATTACAGCCAACACAACACCCAGACACTGAGCGGTGTCAGTCACCTGTGGCAGGATTTCTTTGCCCAGGCGCTGGCCGATCAGTCGGGTGACGGGCTACCCGCTACTGACGCATACCAACCCTTTGTCATCGACAGCCCGGACGAACCCGCAGGCGGTTCCGACCTGCTGGACAAGATCGTCACGCAACGCGCCTGCGATGTCGTGGACACCGAGATTCGCCCGCCGGAGCCGCTGTTCCTGCCCATCGCCGAATTCGACATGGAGCTGGCCGACAAACCGGCCCCGCCGTTCCCGCCTGAAGAGATCGTTGCCCAGCAATCGCAGCAGGAATTCGACAACAAATGGGTACGCCCACTGGTGCTCACGGCTGGCCAGCCATTGCCTGAACCGGGCCCGGCGCCGGCACCTCGCTCGCTATTCCTGCCGATTGCCGAGTTCGAACTCGAACTGCTGCCGCCTCCTGCGCAGCCCTTCGCGCCTGAAGAACTGCTGGAGCAACAGCAACAATTCGATTTCGACAGCCGCTGGGCGCGCCCGATCGTCCTGCACAACCTGCGCATCGCCGCCTGAGCCGGGCAAGGCACGCTCCTGCCCCGCCTGGCCACGACGCCTCTCAGCCCTTGAACAATTGATTGGCCTGCGAATACGGCATGGTCCGTTCGGTGAAGGTAAAGGTCCCCTGATCGTGAACCTCCCGGGCTGCCCGGTAGAACTCACCGTAAGCCGCCAGGGCCAGGGCCGAGCCAACGCTGATGCGCTTGACCCCCATGTCACTGAGCTGCGCCACACTCAACTTCAGGCCACCGGACATCAGCACATTGACCGGCTTCGGCGCCACCGCACGTACCACCGCCAACACCTCTTCGGCCGTGCGCAGGCCCGGTGCGTACAGCACATCGGCACCGGCTTCGGCGAAGGCCTGCAAGCGGCGAATGGTATCGGCCAAATCCGGATTGCCGTGCAGGTAGTTTTCGGCACGGGCCGTGAGGGTGAACGGGAATGGCAGGCTGCGCGCGGCCGCTACCGCCGCGTCAATCCGCGCCACCGCATGCTCGAAGCAGTAGATAGGGCCGTCTTCGCGACCGGTCGCATCCTCGATCGAGCCGCCGACGGCGCCGGCACTGGCGGCGCCCAGCACGCTTTGTGCAGACTGCTGCGGGTCGTCGGCAAAGCCGTTCTCCAGATCGACCGCCACTGGAAGATCGGTGGCCGCGACAATTGCCCGGACGTTGGCCAGGGTGTCCTCGAGTTTCAACGCGCCGTCCGGACGACCCATCGAAAAGGCATAACCGGCACTGGTGGTCGCCAGCGCCTGATAGCCCAGGCTAGCCAGCATTTTTGCCGAACCAGCGTCCCACGGGTTGGGGATCACAAAGGCCCCGGCACCTTCGTGCAAGGCCTTGAACGCTTGAGCTCTAAGGGTTTGCGCATCCATTGGCTCGCTCCTGTAGAAGGGAATGACCCGCCGTCAGAGCAAGCCCAGTTGCTCCGCGACGGGTTCTCTGTATAGCTCAGGCAGGGCCGGCAAGCCAGGCAGTCGTGCCATCAAGCGGGCATGGAAGCGCTGGGCCAATGCGGCGGCCAACAGGTTGTCCGCGGTATGCAGGAAGATGTACGGCGTACGGTCTTCCTCGATCCATTGGGCGATTTTCTCGACCCAGGGCGTGAGAAAGGCCTCGTTGGCCTCCAGCACAGGATGACCGATGAAGCGCACCTGCGGAAACCGGGTGAAGGCCGCCGGGCGAGTCGGGACATTGGGCTTCTTGGCTTGTGCGTGGAGTACCGAAGGCTCGGTCGAGGTGCAACTGAACAACGCCCGAGGATCCAGGCAGATGCGCTCCACGCCACGGTCCAGCAGCAAGCGATTGAGCATCCGCTCGGCATCGCCCTTGGCAAAGAAGTCCCGATGCCGGACCTCAACCGCCAATGGCCGTTGCAAGCCATCGATAAAGCCGGCCAACTCAGCGATGCGCTGCGGGGTAAACGCCGCTGACAGCTGCAACCACAGCGGCGCGACCCGCTCACCGAGCGGAGCGAGAAGCTGCACGAAGCTTTCGGCCGCCGTGATTTGCTCGCGCAGGTCGCCGCCGTGACTGATGTCACTGGGAAACTTGGCGGTGAAGCGAAAGTGCTCGGGCATGGTCTGCGCCCAGCGTTCTACCGTCGCCGGGGCGGGACGTGCATAAAACGTGGTGTTGCCTTCGACAGCGTTGAACACCTGGGTGTACAGGCCAAGCAGTTCGTGGGGGCGGGCGTTGTGTGGATACAGGTAGTCGCGCCAGGCGTTTTCGCTCCAGGACGGGCAACCGAGGTAATAAGGCAGCCGCATCAGATGTGCAGGTCGAGACCCAGCACTTCCGTATCCCAGTCGACAAACGTGGCGGTGCTGAGGTAGCTGGCCAGGGCCGTCGCCACGGTTTTGCTCATGGCGCGCTGGTAAAGCAGGTCTTGCGGGCGGGCGGGAAGATTGCTCGAGCGCTGGGCGACACGGGCTGCCAGTTGCTCTTCGGAAGGGATCGGCAGCTCGTCATCGATGTCCTCGACGGACTCGTCCACAGACGCATGGCCCTTACGGGGCTTGCGCGCAATGGGATAGGACTGGGAAGAAAAGCCGTCTATGCGCATAGGTGCGTGCTCACGATCGATGATGGCAATTTAGCGGCACTTCTCGGAGTGCGCAAATTGCCAAGTGATAACTAGAACACATAAAAGCAAAAAGGTTTAAAAGCGCAGGCAAGAAACTGACGATTGGAATCGCTTGCCATTCAGCGGGCCTTGGGCGTCGCCACCTTGTCACGCAGATACACTGGCTGCGCATCGTCGGCCGGGATGGCTTCCGCGCGCGCCCAAGCGAACTGTGCGAGGGTCAGCAGGTCCTGTGCGTGCGGCAGCATGCCAGCGTCCTGCCCGCTCAGGCTGACGGCAATCCGCTCGCCATAGCCCCAACCGGTGCCTGCGCCGAACCAGTCACCCGAAGCCTCTGCCGGCAACGCCGCCGCTTCCGGTGGCAGTACGGCTTCAGCCCCCACCAGGCGCATTTCACCGGCGGTTTCGCGGTAGCAACCCCAGTAGACCTCATCCATCCGCGCATCAATGGCTGCTGCCACTTGGGTAGCGCCGTGCTCACGCAACGCACGCTGCGCCAGCACGGCCAGGTTGGAGACGGGCAACACCGGGCGATCCAGGGCGAACGCCAGGCCCTGCACCACGCCAATGGCAATCCGCACCCCGGTAAACGCCCCCGGCCCACGTCCGAACGCTATCGCATCGACGGCCTGCAAGGTGGTGCCGGCGTCCGCCAGCAGTTGCTGGATCATCGGCAACAGCTTCTGCGCATGCAGGCGCGGGATCACCTCGTAATGGCTCGTCACTTTGCCGTCATGCAGCAAGGCAACGGAGCAAGCTTCAGTCGCGGTGTCCAGGGCCAGCAAGGTACTCATCGATGTATCCGTCAGGGAGGTGGTCAAAAGTGCGCCAGTATAAACAACAACGGCCCGCAAGCGGGCCGTTGAAGGTACAGCAAATCAGCTTTCTCAGCTCAGTGCTTCAAGCACTTTACCGGTGATGGCTTCAACCGAGCCAACGCCTGCAATGTGGCTGTAGACCGGCTTGCCATTGGCAGCCGACAGCTTCTGGTAGAAATCCACCAGCGGCTTGGTCTGGGAGTGGTAGACCGACAGGCGATGACGCACGGTTTCTTCAGTGTCGTCCTTGCGCTGCACCAGCTCTTCACCAGTGATGTCGTCTTTGCCGGCGATTTTCGGCGGGTTGTAAACGGTGTGGTACACGCGGCCGCTGGCCTCGTGAACGCGGCGACCGGCGATACGCTGCACGATTTCTTCGTCTTCGACGGCGATTTCAACCACGTGGTCCAGCTCCACACCCGCAGTCACCAAGGCTTCAGCCTGGGGAATGGTGCGTGGGAAACCGTCGAACAGGAAACCGTTGGCGCAATCAGGCTGGGCAATACGATCCTTGACCAGAGCGATGATCAGGTCGTCGGAGACCAGGCCGCCGGCATCCATGATGCTCTTGGCCTTGATACCCAGCTCGGTGCCGGCCTTGACAGCCGCACGCAGCATGTCGCCGGTGGAGATCTGTGGAATGGCGAATTTTTCGGTGATGAACTGAGCCTGAGTACCTTTACCGGCCCCGGGAGCTCCCAGCAGAATGACGCGCATCGATGTGCTCCTCAATTTCTTATTGATAAACGATCGGATTCGCCGCGTGGGGCCAATCTCAAAATAGGGTCGTGGGCCGCCCAAACGGCCAAAGGCTGATCAAGATACACAGCAGGCACGGACCACACAAGCCGTCGAAAGTCGGAGGAACCCGGGCCTGCCATGCCCTTGCGACGAGGTGTTCCAAGTCGCAACCCCATAACAAAGTGTCGCCTGACAAACGCCAGCCGCCGTTTCGCAGCCCTCGTTTTGGGCTGCGAAACGGCCGCCAGGGGTATCCGCAAGGCCTTAGCCGGTATTGCGCAAACCGGCGGCAATCCCCGCCACAGACACCAGCAGCGCCTGTTCCACCGGGCTGCCCTGTGCCACGTCCTGCTGCCGGGAGCGGGCTAGCAACTCGGCCTGCAATAGATGAAGAGGGTCCAGGTACGTGTTGCGCAAACGGATGAACTCCAGGGTGTCTGGGCTATGGGCCAGTAGCTGCGACTGACCGGTCAGCCCCAACACGACCGAGCAAGCCTGCGACAATAGGTCGCGTAAATGCGCACCCAAAGGCAGCAAATCAGGCTCCACCAAACGCTCATCGTAGGACCGGGCGATGTCCGCGTCAGCCTTGGCCAACACCATCTCCAGCATGTCGATCCGGGTGCGGAAGAACGGCCATTGCTCACGCATCTGCGCCAGCAACTCACCCTCGCCACGGGCCAGCGCCTTGCTCAGCGCCGCTTCCCAGCCCAGCCAGGCCGGCAGCATCAAGCGGGTCTGGGTCCAGCCGAAAATCCACGGGATCGCCCGCAGGCTTTCGATACCGCCGGCACGGCGCTTGGCCGGACGGCTGCCCAGCGGCAAGCGCCCCAGCTCCTGCTCAGGGGTGGACTGGCGGAAGTACTCGACGAACTGCGGGTTGTCCCGGACCACGGCGCGGTAGGCGCTGACACCGTCGGCCGCCAGTTCGTCCATCACGCCTCGCCATGCCGGGGCAGGCGGCGGAGGCGGTAGCAAGGTCGCTTCGAGTACGGCCGCCAGGTAGAGGTTGAGATTTTGCTCGGCGATGTCCGGCAGGCCGAATTTGAAACGAATCATTTCCCCCTGTTCGGTGGTGCGGAAACGCCCCGCGACCGAACCCGGTGGCTGCGACAGAATCGCCGCATGGGCCGGGCCACCGCCGCGCCCCACAGTGCCACCGCGACCATGGAACAACAGCAGTTCAACTTGTTGTTCACGGCAGACCTCCACCAACCGTTCCTGCGCCCGGTACTGTGCCCACGCCGCCGCCGTGGTGCCGGCGTCCTTGGCCGAGTCGGAGTAACCGATCATCACCTCCTGCGGGCCCTGCAAGCGGGCGCGGTAGCCCGGCAGCAACAACAACTGCTCGATCACCGGCCCGGCGTTGTCCAGGTCGGCGAGGGTCTCGAACAGCGGCACCACGCGCATCGGCCGCTGTACCCCAGCCTCTTTGAGCAACAGTTGCACCGCGAGCACGTCCGAGGCCGCGCCCGCCATGGAAATCACATACGACCCCAGTGACGCTGCCGGAGCTGCCGCGATCTCACGGCAGGTCGCCAGGACTTCCGCGGTGTCGGCCGAGGGTTTGAAGTGCGTGGGCAACAGGGGGCGACGATTGTTCAGCTCGGTCATCAGGAAGCTGATGCGCGCCTCCTCGTCCCAGGCTTCATAGCGGCCAAGCCCCAGATAGTCGGTGATTTCGGTCATCGCCGAGCTATGGCGCGATGAGTCCTGGCGCACGTCCAGACGCACCAGGAACAGGCCGAACGTCACTGCCCGACGCAAGCAGTCCAGCAGCGGGCCATCGGCAATCACGCCCATGCCGCATTCGTGCAGCGACTGGTAGCACAGCTCCAGCGGATCGAGCAGGTCACGGTTGTTGCATAGCACGTCAGCCCCTGCCGGGGTCGCCGCCGCCAGCGAGGCCTGTGCCCACTGGCGGGTCGCACGCAGGCGCTCGCGCAGTTGCTTGAGCACCGCTCGGTAAGGTTCGGCACTGCTCCCCGCCTTGTCCCGTAAGGCAGCGCTGGCCTGCTGCATCGACAGGTCGGACGCCAATTGGTCGACATCTCGCAGGTACAGGTCCGCCGCCATCCAGCGCGCCAGCAGCAGGACTTCACGGGTAACGGCAGCGGTCACGTTCGGGTTGCCGTCCCGGTCACCGCCCATCCACGAAGCGAACCGAATCGGTGCGGCTTCCAGCGGCAAGCGCAGGCCGGTGGCGGCCAGTAAGGCCTGATCGGCCTTGCGTAGGTAATGGGGGATTGCCTGCCATAGCGAATGCTCGATCACGGCAAAGCCCCACTTGGCTTCATCCACCGGCGTGGGGCGGGTGCGGCGGATTTCTTCGGTGTGCCAGGCCTCGGCGATCAGGCGCTGCAAGCGCTGCCGGATCTGCTCGCGCTCGGCACTGGTCAAGTCGCGATGATCCTGTGCCGCCAGTTGCGCGGCGATCGCGTCGTACTTCTGGATCAGGGTGCGGCGCGCCACTTCGGTCGGGTGCGCGGTCAGCACCAACTCGATGTCCAGGCGTCCCAGTTGCCTGGCCAGCGCCTCCGCGCCATGCCCCTCGGCTCGCAGCCGCGCCAGCAGTTCGGGCAATACGCGCGCCTCGAACGGTGCCGGCTGCGTCTCCTCACGACGGTGAATCAACTGATACTGCTCGGCGATATTCGCCAGATTGAGGAACTGGTTGAACGCCCGCGCCACGGGTAGCAGGTCGTCTTCGCTCAACTGATTGAGGCTGGCGCTCAGTTGCGCGTCCATCGCGCCGCGTCGATCGGCCTTGGCACCTTTGCGGATCTGCTCGATCTTGTCGAGAAACCCATCGCCGTATTGCTCACGGATGGTGTTGCCCAACAACTCTCCCAACAGGTGAACATCCTCGCGCAAGCGTGCATCGATATCGGTCATCAGCAGTTCTCCAACGAATGGCGGAAGGCTTTTGAGGCTCCGGCGTAGAACCCCAAGAGTGCCGCCCATAGCCGGTTCTTACAAGCAGGCGACAAATCGGCGGTAAACCCTGTGGCTTGCGGCTAGTCTCATAAGTAAGCCATACCAGGGCTTGCCACCGGCCACGGCCGGACACTCATCACGCCCTGCCACGAGCAGGAAGCACATTGAGGTCATTATGAAAATCCGTGAACTGGCCCAGCATTGGGAAGAAACCGCCACAGGCCGCTTGACCGAGACTGGCTACACCCTTCACCTGGATGTCGAAACCGCTGCCCGCCTGGCGGCGCTCAGCGAAATGTACCCGAAACGGCGCCCCGAGGAACTGCTGGGGGAACTGATCGGCGCGGCCCTGGAAGAGCTCGAAGCGAGCTTCCCGTATGTGAAGGGCAAGCACGTAGTCGCGACCGATGAAGAAGGTGATCCGCTGTACGAGGACGTCGGACCTACGCCACGTTTCCTCACCCTGTCGCGGCAACATCTGCACCAATTATCGGCGACAAGCGACAAGCAGAAACACTGATGGACCGCTGTGGCGAGGGCACTGGCGCCCCCGCCACAAGGCTTCGCATCGCCGCCGTTATGGCTCGAGCTTCTGCGGGGTTTCCTGGCCCATGCAACGCACGGCCTTTTTCTTGGCGTTGATCAGCACACCGGTCAGGCCTTTCTGTTCGGTGTCGAACAACACCAGGACGCCATCGATGCATTGCGCGACTTGCGCAGCCGGCTCCAGGGAGACTTTGTAGTCTTCGCCTGGCACGGTCTTGAGCATGGTGAACTCGTTGAGCAGCAGCGCGTCTTCCGGTTTGGCAAAGTGCAGGTAGCCGTACCACCACAGGGCGGCGACGGTGCCCAGGATGCTGCAGATACCGGTGATGATCAGTGGGATGGCGTTACGTTCTTCACTCATTGCGGGCTCTCTGGAGGTTCGATTGCTGAATTCGGGGGTGCCGGGTAATTGGGGATCTCACCCAGGCGGCGCAGACCGTTGAAATGCTGCGGATCATCAAGAAAGCGCAGCATGACGCCTCGCCAGACCGGGTCGGCGAACGTCTGCACGTGGCCGCCCCGGGTCAACTGCAGCACCCTGGGCGGGGGCGCAGCTTGATACAGTCGGATGCCATTGGAAAGAGGCACGATCGGATCGTCGATGCTGTGGTAGATCAATTTCGGTACACCATTGATCTGCGGCATGGCGCTGAGCGCACTGTCACCGTCCGGCACCAGCCAGGACAACGGCACCTGAAACGGCCAGGTCAGCCACGAGGTACTGAGCGCAAACCGCCCGACTTCGCGGTAACTGGCGGGCACACCATCGAGCACCAACGCCTTGAGCTGGCGCTGACGCTGCGGGTGTTCGGCCAGGTAGTGCACGGTCAGCGCGCCGCCGAGGCTCTGGCCGAGGACGATCAGCGGCTTGCCTTTGACCTCCGGCGCCTTGTCCAGCCAGGTGAACGCCGCGTCGATGTCCTGATAGATCGCCGGCAGGCTCGGTTCGCCTTCAGACAAACCGTAACCGCGATAGTCCACCAGCAACACCTGGTAACCCTCTTTCGGCAACCAATAGCTACCGCCGAGGTGCATCGGCAGATTGCCGCCATTGCCGTGCAGGTGCAGCACCGTGCCTTTGACCTCGACACCCTGCTTGGCCGGCAACCACCAGCCATGCAGCCGAAGACCGTCGGCAGTGGTCAGGGTGACATCGCGGAATTCGAGCTCGGCCTTTTCCGGTGTGAACAACTGACCGGGTTCCGGATAGAACAGCAGCGAGCTGCAACCGCTCAAGGTCAGTAGCAGGCAGACGATGCCGAGGATTCTCATCCGTTGAAACCTCGCATAGAAGAGTTGATTTCGTGATGATCGTTCCCACGCAGAGCGTGGGAACGATCAGTCAAGCTCCCTCGCCACGGGCATCCTTATCAGTCACAGAATATTGGAGTAATCCGCTTCGATCCGGTCCAGGCTCAGGTGATTCAGGAAGTTGGAGAAGCACATCCAGGCCGACAGCGCGTTCATGTCACGGAACTGCTCCGGTAAGTACTTGGGCGGTTCCACCAGGCCTTCATCCACCAGCTGACGCAAGGTGCGCATGTCTTCCAGGGTGGTCTTGCCGCAAAACAGCAACGGGATCTGCTCGAGCTTGCCTTTACGCACGGCCAACTGAATGTAGTTGTAAACCATGATAAAGCCCTTGAGGTAGGACAAGTCTTTGGTAAATGGCAGGCCATTGGGCACCGAACCGCGGAACACCCGGCTCGCATTGCCATAACTTTCGGCCATCTCGAAACCTTGCTCGCGGAAAAAATCGAAGATCTGCAGGAAGTCCGCGCCCTCCTCGACCATGTGAATGGCCCGGGTACGGTTGGTCAGTTTGCGCAAGCGACTCGGGTAGGAGGCGAAGGTGATGATCTCCATCAGGATCGCCAGGCCTTCCTGGGTCACGGTCGAGGACGGCGGCCCCTTGGACAGGAAGGTGCAGATCGGCTGGTTCAGCCCGTTGAGCGTCGTGCCGACGTGCACCAGGCCCTCATGGACCTCCAGGGCGCGCACGTCACGGTCGTTGAACATCGCATCGGCGCGGATCTTGATGTAGTCGGCCCCCGCCGCTGCATCGGCAACGATACCGTCGGACTCAAACACCCGGATGGTTTCCTCGGTCTCACCGAACACCTTGTTCAAGCGGGTTTGCAGCAGGTGCACCGCCTCTTTGGCGGTGAGGATCTTCGGTTCGTCCTTCAGGTCGCCCCGGCCATCAATGTTGTTCAGGTAATCGGACATCATCAGGCCAAGGTCGGCCAGGGTCGGGTCACCGGCATGGAACGCATCGGAGGCGGCGCCATAGAGCTCCTGCGAGATCAGCCCGAAGTCTTCGGTGCCTCGGGCCTCGAGCATCCGCACCACCATGCGGTACTCCTTGCACATGCGCCGCATGATCTGCCCGACCGGACTGAACTGGCCCAACTGGCGGGTGATATCACGCTCGATGTTCTGAAACTCCAGCTTCACTTTGCTCGAGTCGAAGGACAGCGGCCGATTGAGGTAATAGTCACGGTCCACCGCCGGCATTTCCTTGCCTTTGGCCTTGAGGAAGCCTCTGCGGATGTTGTCGTCCCACTTCACCGCATCGAGGACGCGGATCGGCGTCTGCGCCAGCACTATGCGATCAGACAAGGTACGTATCGTCTGCTGGTAATCGTCCACCGGTTGCTCCCTTTGAAAACCGTAGCGTGCTGCGTTTATTGGGTTTTGACCCGCCGCTGGTAACGTGCGGCTTCGACAAATACATCGGAATTGGCCGGATCATCCAGGTAGGTAAACACTTGCTCCATGGGGCTGTTGACCAGCACACCCTCGCCGTCGTCGGTCTTGAAGGTTTCGCCCCCCAGGTGCTTTTGCCCGACCGCCTGGTTGATCAGGTCGAGATCGAGGTTATAGATCACCAGTTCGTCCTGGTCAGTGAGTTCGAAGCCGGCGATGGTGAAGTGACCGCCGTACTGGGCCGGCACCTTGGCCGAGACGTACCAGCGGTTGCCATGGCGCGAGACCGTGAACGGATAAGCCTCACGCTCCCTGGGGTTGGCCTTGAAGTAGCTGACAGCCTGGTAGCGACCTGGGCCGATGCGCGTCAGCTCCAGGTTCTGTGCTTCGCCCCAGGCGTTCTTGCTGGTCCATTTGCCGAGCAACGCTGCAGGCGCGGCCTCACTGGCGGGCAATGGTTCCTTGAACGAGACCAGGCAGCCGCTGAGCAGCAGGAACGACAGAGCGATCACGACTCGCCAGCACTTCATTCAATACTCCCTATGAATACACACCCGCCAATGTGGCAACGGTCCTGCTTACACCGAAGCCAGCACCAAATGCATGTACCGCGTGAGGATACCGAGCATTTCGGCTTCCGCCTGCGGCTCTGCCTCGTTGAGCAGGCCTTGATATTCCATCCGTCCGATAATCGCCGTCAACACTTTGGCATCCTGCTGTGGTTCACGCGAACCCAACACCTGGAAAAGCTGGCAGGTGCCTTGCAGGAGAATCTGTTGATGGGAGCGCACCAACAGCGCCAGGCGTGGATTGAGCAGCGCTTCCTGGCGGAACGCCTGCTCGGCCATCAAGTGTTCGCGACGGGTGGCCAGTTGGCGGTGAACATAGTCCGCCATCAGCCGCGCAATATTGTCGGCCAGTTGTGAGCGGGACTCAGGGCTGCCATCGCCACTGACCACCATTTCCCGCAGCAAGCCTTCGTTGTTCACCCACAGCTTGGCCATGTAGGCCGCACTGCGTTCCACGTATTGGGCGAAGGTATCGGTGAGCAGGTCATCGATATCCTTGAAATAGTAAGTGGTGGCCGACAGCGGCACGCACGCCTCGGCGGCCACGGCACGGTGACGCACGGCACGCACGCCATCACGCACGACAATACGCATCGCCGCGTCGAGAATTTCCTGTCGACGCTGTTCACTGCCCTGTCGGCTGGCCTTGCGGCCCTGGTACTGAACACTTTCAGCGACCGCAGTGGCGATGCCCGCTGCACCTTCTTGAGCAATTGCACGGTTCACGACAGGTATTCCTCTCTAATCTGCAAAAGTAACCAATTGATACATTTGTACCAGACAGGCAATAAAAAGCCGCCTGTTTTAGGCGGCTTTTTTACTGAAACGCTTACGCTTGCGGGCGCATGTGCGGGAACAGGATCACGTCACGGATCGATGGCGAGTTGGTCAGCAACATCACCAGGCGATCGATGCCGATCCCTTCACCGGCCGTTGGCGGCATGCCGTACTCCAGCGCACGCACGAAATCGGCGTCGTAGTGCATGGCTTCGTCGTCGCCGGCGTCCTTGTCGGCCACCTGCGCCATGAAACGCTCGGCCTGGTCTTCCGCATCGTTCAACTCGGAGTAGGCGTTGGCGATTTCACGGCCACCGATGAACAGCTCGAAACGGTCGGTGACGTTCGGGTTATCGTCGTTACGACGGGCCAGCGGCGACACTTCGAACGGGTACTGGGTGATGAAGTGCGGCTGCTCCAACTTGTGCTCGACCAGTTCTTCGAAAATCATCACCTGCAGCTTGCCCAGGCCTTCGAAGCCCAGCACCTTGGCGCCGGCTTTCTTGGCGATGGCGCGAGCCTTGTCGATGTCGTTCAGGTCGTCAGCGGTCAGCTCGGGGTTGTACTTGAGGATCGAGTCGAACACCGACAGGCGCACGAACGGTTCGCCGAAATGGAACACCTTGTCGCCGTACGGCACGTCGGTGCTGCCCAGAACCAGCTGCGCCAGTTCACGGAACAGTTCTTCGGTCAGGTCCATGTTGTCTTCGTAGTCGGCGTAAGCCTGGTAGAACTCCAACATGGTGAATTCAGGGTTGTGACGAGTCGAAACGCCTTCGTTACGGAAGTTGCGGTTGATCTCGAACACCTTTTCAAAACCACCGACCACCAGACGCTTGAGGTACAGCTCCGGGGCGATACGCAGGAACATTTCCATGTCCAGGGCATTGTGGTGGGTTTCGAACGGCTTGGCCGCAGCACCACCGGGGATGGTTTGCAGCATCGGTGTTTCCACTTCCAGGAAGTCACGCTGCATCAGGAAGCTGCGGATGTGGGCAATCACTTGCGAACGCACGCGGAAAGTCTGGCGCACGTCATCGTTGACGATCAGGTCAACGTAACGCTGGCGGTAGCGTTGCTCGGTATCGGTCAGGCCGTGGTGCTTGTCCGGCAGCGGGCGCAGCGACTTGGTCAGCAGGCGCACGTGGGTCATTTCAACGTACAGGTCACCCTTGCCGGAACGGGCCAGGGTGCCTTCGGCGGCAATGATGTCGCCCATGTCCCAGGTTTTCACCGAGGCCAGGGTGTCTTCGGACAGGGTCTTACGGTTGACGTAAACCTGGATCCGCCCGGTCATGTCCTGAATCACCATGAACGAGCCACGGTTGAGCATGATGCGACCGGCAACCTTGACCGGGATTGCAGCCTCTGCCAGCTCTTCCTTGGTCTTGTCCGCGTACTGCTTCTGCAGGGCATCACAGTAGTTTTCGCGGCGGAAGTCGTTCGGGAAGGCATTGCCCTTGGCGCGCTCGGCAGCAAGCTTTTCCTTGCGCAGGGCGATCAGGGAGTTTTCTTCCTGTTGCAGGGCTTGCGGGTCGAGTTCTAGGTCGCTCATGTCTTTAAAAATTCCATCACAGGTTCGTTGCCCCCGCCGATGACGGGGGACTTGAGGTCTTGACTGGCGGTTTACAGGCCCTGTTTCAGGCTGGCCACCAGGTATTCGTCGATATCGCCGTCGAGCACCTTGTCGCAGTCGCTGCGTTCGATGTTAGTGCGCAAATCCTTGATTCGCGACGCATCGAGTACATAGGAGCGGATCTGGTGACCCCAGCCGATGTCCGACTTGGTGTCTTCCAGTGCTTGCGAGGCGGCGTTACGTTTCTGCACTTCCTGCTCGTACAAGCGCGCCCGCAACATTTTCATCGCGGTGTCTTTGTTGGCGTGCTGGGAGCGTTCGTTCTGGCAGCTGACCACGGTGTTGGTCGGTACGTGGGTGATACGTACGGCCGAGTCGGTGGTGTTTACGTGCTGACCACCGGCACCCGAGGAGCGGTAGGTGTCGATGCGCAGGTCCGACGGATTGATGTCGATTTCGATGTTGTCATCGATTTCAGGCGACACGAACACTGCCGAGAACGAGGTGTGGCGACGGTTGCCGGAGTCGAACGGGCTCTTGCGCACCAGGCGGTGTACACCGATTTCGGTCCGCAGCCAGCCAAAGGCGTATTCGCCCTTGATGTGCACGGTAGCGCCCTTGATCCCGGCGACTTCACCGGCCGACAGTTCCATGATGGTCGCGTCGAAACCGCGTTTGTCGGCCCAGCGCAGGTACATGCGCAGCAGGATGTTGGCCCAGTCCTGGGCCTCGGTGCCGCCGGAACCGGCCTGGATGTCCAGGTAGGCGTTGTTGGCATCCATCTCGCCGCTGAACATGCGACGGAACTCGAGCTTTTCCAGGGACTCGCGCAGGCGCTCGACTTCGGCAGCGACGTCATCGACGGCGGCTTGGTCTTCTTCTTCGGCGGACATCAGCAGCAGGTCTTTGGCATCGGCCAGACCGCTGTGCATTTCGTCGAGGGTTTCGACGATCTGAGCTAGCAGCGACCGCTCGCGGCCCAGTTCCTGAGCGTACGACGGGTTGTTCCAGACATTCGGATCTTCAAGCTCGCGATTGACTTCAGTCAGACGCTCATGCTTTTGATCGTAGTCAAAGATACCCCCGAATAGTTTCGGAGCGCTCGGACAGGTCCTTGATACTGTTAAGGATCGGGTTGATTTCCATGGCGGGCAGCACTCGTTGGCGAACTTTTGAAAGCCGACGAGTATAACGTAATCAGGCCGTCACGGCAGCCCGCCTGGCGGCTTTAGCTACGAATGAACAGCCTGGTTCATTCAATCCCCACCTGATTGCGCCCATTGTTTTTGGCCTGGTACAACCCCTTGTCCGCCGCCGAGATCAATTGCCGGCTGTCACTGCTCGGTTGCGGGGTGATGGTCGAGAGCCCGATGCTGATGGTCAGGCAGCCTCCCTCGGCCGGCGCAATGTGCGGAATTTTCAGGGCCGCCACGGTCTGGCGCAGCTTTTCCGCCACCAGCCGGGCACCGCCCGGCGACGTATTGGGCAGCACCAACGCAAACTCTTCGCCACCATAACGGGCCGGCAGATCCGATGGTCGGCTGCTGGCCTCGCGAATCGCAGCAGCGACCTTGCGCAGGGCTTCGTCACCCTCCAGGTGGCCGAAGTTGTCGTTGTAGGATTTGAAATAGTCGACATCGATCATCAACAGCGACAGCTGACTCTGGTCACGCATGGCCCGGCGCCATTCCAGTTCCAGGTATTCGTCGAAGTGGCGGCGATTGGACAGGCCGGTCAGGCCGTCGGAGTTCATCAACCGTTGCAGCACCAGGTTGGTGTCGAGCAACTGCTGCTGGCTGACGCGCAACGCCCGGTAGGCGGCATCGCGCTGGATCAGCGTGGTGTAGGAGCGTGAGTGGTAACGAATGCGCGCCACCAGCTCGATGTTGTCCGGCAGCTTGACCAGGTAATCGTTGGCGCCGGCCGCAAAGGCCGCGCTCTTGATCAGGGGATCTTCCTTGGTCGACAGCACGATGATCGGAATGTCCTTGGTCGCCGGGTGATTGCGATACTCACGCACCAGCGACAAGCCATCCAGGCCCGGCATGACCAGGTCCTGCAGGATCACGGTCGGCTTGATCCGGATGGCCTGGGCGATTGCCTGGTGCGGATCGGCACAAAAATGGAAGTCGATGTTTTCTTCGCTCGCCAATCCACGACGCACGGCCTCACCGATCATGGCCTGGTCGTCGACCAGCAGCACCATGGCGGCATTTTCATCGGTTTTAAAATCGTCGAGCTGTAAATCATCCATGGGTATTCACCTGAATTACTACCTGGCCTGTTCCGTTGCTGATGTCGTTCATTTTGCAAAGATCTCCAGCAATCGTGGCGCTATTTTCTCCAGCGGGCGGATTTCCACAGCCGCATCGATGGCGGCGGCGGCTTTCGGCATGCCGTACACCGCACTGCTGTGCTGATCCTGAGCGATGGTCAGGTAACCCTGCTGGCGCATCAATTTGAGTCCTTGGGCCCCATCACGGCCCATGCCGGTGAGCAGCACACCCACTGCATCACCATTCCAGTAACTGGCCACGCTTTCGAAGAAAACATCGATCGAAGGTCGATAGATCTCGTTGACCGGCTCGGCGGTGTAGGCCAGCGTGCCATTTTTCAACAACCGAATGTGGTGGTTGGTGCCTGCCAGCAAAACCGTACCGTTTTGCGGTGGCTCGCCTTCCTCGGCCAGGCGGACGTTCAAACCGCTGGAACTGCCGAGCCACTCGGCCATGCCGGCGGCGAACACCTGGTCGACATGCTGCACCAGCACAATGGCGGCCGGAAAATCAGGGGGCAGCCCCTTGAGCAAGACCTCCAGTGCCGCGGGCCCTCCGGCAGACGAGCCGATGGCCACCAGGCGCTGACACTGCCCAGGGCTACGCTGCGGTACCGGGTTGGAGCGCACGCGATTGCCGCGGTCACCGATCAACCAGGCAATATTCAGAATCTTGCGCAGCAGCGGTGCTGCGGCTTCCTTCGGATCACCGGCCCCGAGTGCCGGCGTATCCACCACATCCAGCGCGCCGTGGCCCATGGCCTCGAACACCCTGTGGACATTCTGCTGGCGATCGACCGTGACAATGACGATCGCACAAGGTGTCTCGGCCATGATCCGGCGGGTGGCTTCGACCCCGTCCATGACCGGCATGATCAAGTCCATCAGGATCAAGTCCGGGGTCAACTCAGCACAACGCTGCACCGCCTCCAGGCCATTACCGGCCACCCACACCACCTGATGCGCCGGCTCGAACGCCAGGGCCCGGCGCAGGGCCTCCACGGCCATGGGCATATCATTGACGATTGCGATTTTCATGCCCGCGCTCCTCCTATGAGCTCAACCACCGCGTCGAGCAGGGCATCGTCGTGGAAACTGGCCTTGGCTAGATAATAGTCGGCCCCCGCTTCCAGTCCACGACGCCGATCCTCTTCGCGATCCTTGTAGGACACCACCATGACCGGCAGCGATTGCAGCCGGTTGTCGCGACGCAGCAGCGAGACCAGTTCGATCCCGTCCATGCGCGGCATATCAATATCGGTAATCAGCAGGTCGAAGTCTTCGGAGCGCAGGGCATTCCAGCCGTCCATGCCATCCACGGCAACGGCCACGTCATAGCCCCGATTGAGCAGCAGCTTGCGCTGCAGTTCACGCACCGTCAGCGAGTCATCGACCACCAGAATCCGTTTGCGCGCCACTTGCGCCGCCTGCTGGCTGTGGCGTGCGATCCGCTCAAGGCGCCCGGTGTTGAGCAGTTTCTCCACCGAGCGCAGCATGTCTTCGACATCGACAATCAACACCACCGAACCATCATCGAGCAGGGCACCGGCGGAAATATCCTGAACCTTGCCCAGGCGCTCATCCAACGGCAGTACCACCAAGGTCCGCTCACCGATAAAACGCTCGACGGCCACGCCGTACACCGCATCCCGTTCGCGAATGACCACCACCTTGAGCGTTGCCGGACTGGTCTGGCTCGCCGGTCGCTGCAGCAGCTGACTGGCCGCCACCAGGCCAACGTGCCGGCCTTCGTGCCAGAAGTGCTGACGACCTTCCACCTGAACGATTTCGTCCGGTTCCAGGTCGCACATGCGCTCGATGTGCGCCAACGGGAAGGCGTAGGCCTCTTCACCAACCTCCACCACCAGGCTGCGTACCACCGACAGCGTCAGCGGCACCTCGAGATGGAAGTGACTGCCCTCGCCCGCTTTCTGCTCCAGCACCACCGCGCCCCGCAGTTGGCGGACCATGTGCTGAACCGCGTCCAGACCGACGCCGCGCCCCGACACCTCGGTGACGGTGTCGCGCAGGCTGAAGCCGGGCAGGAACAGGAAGGTCAGCAGCTCCTCCTCACTCAGCTGTGCGGCGGTCTCGCTCGGCGATAACTGACGCTCGACAATGCTGCGCCGGACCCGCTCCAGGTCCACGCCATTGCCGTCATCGCTCAACTCCAGCACCAGCAACCCGGCCTGATGAGAGGCGCGCAAGCGAATCAGGCCTTCGGCCGGTTTACCGGCCAGCAACCGCTGCTCGGGCATTTCGATGCCGTGATCGACAGCGTTACGCAACAAATGGGTCAGCGGGGCTTCCAGCTTTTCCAGGACGTCGCGGTCGACCTGGGTTTTCTCGCCGTCGATCTCCAACCGGACCTGCTTGCCCAGGCTGCGGCCCAGGTCGCGCACCATCCGCGCCTGGCCAGTGAGCACATCGGCAAAAGGCCGCATACGACAAGCCAGCGCCGTGTCGTACAGGACCTGGGCACGCTGGCTGGCCTGCCAGGCGAACTCATCGAGTTCGGCGGTTTTCTCGGCCAGCAGTTGCTGGGACTCGGCCAGCAGCCTCCGTGCATCACCCAGTGCCTCTTGCGCCTCAAGGCCCAGAGCCTGCTCTTTGAGGTGGACGTTGAGGCTTTCGAGGGCACGCAGGCTATTGTTCTGTATGCGCTTGAGACGCTGCATCGTCGACAGGTAGGGTTTCAGGCGCTGGGTTTCCACCAGCGACTTGCTGGACAGATCGAGCAAGCTGTTGAGGCGTTCGGCCGTGACCCGCAATACCCGCTCACCACTCTCGGTGACGCGCTTGGTCTTGTGCACAGCCTCCCCCGGCGTGGCCAGCGATGACGCGGCGTCTGGCGACTCAAGCGCTGGCGCTGACGGCGCTGGGGGGTCGAGTTGCAACTCGGCCATCGGCGCAGTGGCCGATAACAGGGTTTGCGCCATGACCGGCGCCGCCACCGCGGCGGGGTCAAGCAACCGTCCCATCAACGCCACGTAGGCATCAATGTCGTTCGGTCCTATATTGGCGCTGCCCGGCGTGGCAATGCGCATCAACAGATCGGTGCCTTGCAGCAAGGCATCGATGTGCTCCGGACGCAGGAACAGTCGCCCCTCCTGGGCACTGACCAGGCAATCTTCCATGACGTGGGAAACACTGACCCCGGCATCCACGCCGACAATCCGCGCGGCGCCCTTGAGCGAATGGGCCGCGCGCATGCAAGCTTCCAGATGATCGGCCTGGGTCGGGTCGCGCTCCAGCGCCAGCAGGCCGGCGCTGAGGACCTGGGTCTGGGCTTCGGCCTCGAGACTGAACAGCTCCAGCAATGAGGCGTCGCGCATTTGATCTGGGGTCATGTCAGGCTCCGGGTCACGGCGGACAACAACTGCTCTTCGTCCAGCCAGCGCAAACTACGCCCCCTGAAGGGCAGCACGCCCCGGGTGTACCTGGCGCCGGCCTGCAGCCCCGAACGGGAAGCGCTGTCGAGGATCCGCTCATCGATGGCGTGAATCCCGTCCACCTCATCCACCGGTACCACCACCGGGCCACCGTGTGCCGCGATGATCAGCATGCGCGGCATGACCCGTGCGGTTGACGCCACGCCCGCGGTGACTTCCAGCTCCAGCAACTGCGCCAGCGACAGGCAGGCCACCAGCGCACCTCGCACATTGGCAACCCCCATCAGGGCGCGCGAACGTTGATGAGGCAAGGAATGAATCGCCTGCAAGGGCGCCACTTCCACCAGGCTGCGGGTACTCAGCGCCAGCCATTCTTCGCCCAGGCGGAACATCAGCAACGAACGCGTGACGACATCCGCCTCGACGGCGGCAGACGAATGGGCCTCATCGTCTTGCTGCAGGGCATAACGATCCAGCAAACGCGTGGCCGAGGCGGAGTACACCGCACAGTTACGGCAATGGATATGTTCGGACAGCAATGGGCAGGACTTGTCGCCGTGAATACCGATGCGGTTCCAGCAGTCGTCGATGGCCTGGGCATCTTCATGGGTCACGTTCAATGAAACAGAACCGGTCATCGTTTACGCTCACTGTCAGCGGTACGTTCGTTGCGGGCGGCACGCTCCTGCATGCGACGGGCGCCCGCCGCATCGCCCTGGGATGCCAGCAATGCCGCCAGGTGCATCAAGGCCTCCGGGTGTTGCGGCTCCAGGTACAACGCCTTGCGGTAGTAACCCTGGGCTTCCAGCACGCTGCCGGCGACATCGCTGAGCAGCCCCAGCCAATAGAACACCTGCGCCACCGGCCCGTGGCCGCGTAAATAGTCTTCGCAAGCCGCTCGCGCCTCGAGGCTCTTGCCTTCGTTGGCCAGGGTCGCAATGTTCGCCAACAGCGCCGCGGCATCATTGCTCGGCGTTTTCTCAAGGCTGCGCGGCGCCGCGGGTGCAGGAGCTTGCGTGGCGAAAGGGCGACTGCGAACCGTCGGCGGCGCAGTGTTACGCACGGGCAAACTGACGGGCAGCGGTGGCGCGATAAAGGCCGGCGACTCGGGTTCAGGGGCACTGTGACGACTGAAGGCAAACGACTGGGCGATCCCGATTGAGCGCATGCCCAGACGCCCCAGCAGACTGCCTTCGGCCGGACCGATAAACAGCACGCCGTCCTCATGGGTCAGGCGCTTGAGCACTTGAAAAACCTGCTGCTGGGTGGGCTGGTCGAAATAGATCAGCAGATTGCGGCAAAACACGAAGTCATAGGGTGCTTCATTGGCCAGCAGCGTCGGGTCCAGCAGATTCCCCACCTGCAGGCGCACTTGCTCGCGCACTCGCTCACTGAGGTGATAGCGCTCGCCTTCGACAGTGAAATGTCGCTCGCGAAAATCCATGGGCTGCCCGCGAAAGGAGTTCCTGGTGTAGCACGCACGCTTGGCTCGCTCGACCGACAGCGGGCTGACATCCAGGCCTTCGACCTTGAACTGATGGGGCGCAAGCCCGGTATCGAGCAACGCCATGGCGATCGAGTAAGGCTCCTCGCCGGTGGAACACGGCAGGCTGAGAATCCGCAACGCACGCATGCCCTTGATCTCGGCCAGGCGTTTGGTCGCCAGCTTGGCCAGGGTAGCAAAGGACTCCGGGTAGCGGAAAAACCAGGTTTCGGGAACGATCACCGCTTCGATCAGCGCTTGCTGTTCCTCGCGTGAACCTTGCAGGTGGTGCCAGTACTCATCGGAGGTTTCCACCTGCTGCGCTGCCGTGCGCTGGCGCACCGCGCGCTCGATGATCGCCGGCCCGACCGAACTCACGTCCAGACCGATGCGTTCCTTGAGGAAGTCGAAAAAACGCTGGTCGCTGCTCATGCGCCTTCCTCGAGCATCGCCAGATCCAGGGGTGGCGATGGAAACAGCAGCGCCCGAACCTGCGCGTCCAGCAGGTCCGCCACCCGCACCCATTGCAACAACCCCCGGGCATCTTCGCGCACCGGCCCCAGATAAGGCGCCTGGCGGTTGTCCAGGCCATAGGGCTGGAACTCCTGGGGATCGCAACGCAGGGTATCGGTGGCCTGTTCAAGAATCAGACCCAGCAGTTGCGCGGGTTCCGTCTCGTCCGGCCGATAGTGCACCAACACCAGGCGTGTACTGGTGCGTGCCTGGGCCGGCTGGCCGAACGCCAGGGCCCCCACATCGATCACCGGCACGATCAGGCCGCGATAGGCAAACACGCCGGCGACCCACTGCGGGCTCCTGGCGATGGGTTTGAGCGGCAGGCAGGGCAGCACTTCCGCCACCTCGACCGCTTGCACGGCATAACGCTCCTCACCGATGCGAAACACCAGGAACAGCGACTGCTTCGGTGCCACGCCAGCGCCCCGTTTGACCACGAGCTCGCTCATCAGACTTTGAATCGCGAGACGCCGCTGCGCAGCCCGACGGCCACCTGGCTCAGCTCGTCGATGGCGAAACTGGCCTGACGCAGGGACTCGACCGTCTGGCCGCTGGCATCGCCCAACTGCACCAGCGCATGATTGATCTGCTCGGCACCCGTGGCCTGGGCCTGCATGCCTTCGTTGACCATCAACACCCGAGGCGCCAGCGCCTGAACCTGATGAATGATCTGCGACAACTGCTCGCCGACCTGCTGCACTTCGGACATGCCGCGGCGCACTTCTTCGGAGAACTTGTCCATCCCCATCACGCCGGCCGACACCGCGGACTGGATCTCGCGCACCATTTGCTCGATGTCATAGGTCGCGACAGCCGTCTGGTCAGCCAGGCGCCGGACTTCGGTGGCCACCACGGCAAAACCGCGCCCGTATTCACCGGCCTTTTCCGCTTCGATCGCCGCGTTGAGCGACAACAGGTTGGTCTGGTCGGCGACTTTGACGATAGTCACCACCACCTGATTGATGTTGCCGGCCTTCTCGTTGAGGATCGCCAGCTTGGCGTTGACCAGATCCGCGGCGCCCATCACCGAATGCATGGTGTCTTCCATGCGCGCCAGCCCTTGCTGACCGGAGCCGGCCAGCACCGAAGCCTGGTCGGCCGCCGTGGACACCTCGGTCATGGTGCGTACCAGGTCGCGGGAGGTCGCTGCGATTTCCCGCGAGGTGGCGCCGATTTCCGTGGTGGTCGCGGCGGTTTCAGTGGCGGTGGCCTGCTGTTGCTTGGAGGTCGCGGCAATTTCCGTCACCGAGGTGGTGACCTGTACCGAGGAGCGCTGTGCCTGGGACACCAGCGAGGTCAACTCGGTCATCATGTCGTTGAAGCCGGTTTCCACCGCCCCGAATTCGTCATTGCGATCCAGGTTCAGGCGATTGCTCAGGTCTCCGGTGCGCATGGTTTCGAGGATATTCACGATGCGGTTCATCGGCGACATGATCGCGCGCATCAGCAGCAGACCACAGAGCCCGGCGACGACGATCGCCACCAGCAGCGACAGGCCCATGCTGATTTTTGCCGCAACCACGGCATCGTCGATGGCCGCCGTGGCATGGTCGGCCACGACCTTGTTCTCGCCGATGATCTCATTGAGCTTCACACGACCTGCAGTCCAGGCCGGCGTCAGTTGTTCGGTGAACATTTTGGTCGCTTCGGCTTCCTTGTTGTTCTTATGCAACTCCAGGACCGAAGCCAGAATGATGGCGTAGTTCTGGTGCGCCTTCTCGAACAAGTCGAATTCCTTGCGGTCCTCGCTGCCATGAATGGTGGCGGCGTAGTCAGCCATCAGCGTTTGAAGATGCTGCTCATAAGATTCGAACTCGGCGACATTTTCCGCAGTGACGCCCTGCCCCTCCTCCAGGCCCAGCATTTTCTGAGTCTGCAAATAGCTGTCGACCCAGGCGCTGCGAATCATCGAACTGTAGTAAAGCCCGGGCACCGCATCGTCACGCACGCTGTTTTCACTGGCCTCGATCTTCAGCAACCGTGAATAGGAGACAACAACCATCAGGAACATGATGGTGATGATCACCGCAAAACTCGCCAATATGCGTTGGCGTAACGTCCAGTTCTTCACAGTCAGTCCTCGGGGCCATTCAAATGCTGGGGAGTATAGCCGAGGGCGCGCCACGAATAATCAGCGGTTGCGCACTGCGTCTCATCCCGGGCGAAAACCCTTGAATGCACCGGGACAGCTACTCTCCGCCAGACAAGCCACGGGCTGCCAGCGATAGTTGTGTAGAAACAGGCTGTGGATTGGCCATTGAGGACGGCATCCCCCAATGGCCACGCTTTCCACGGGCAGTGAGTTCAGGCAGGCACGGCCGTCAGACCTGCGCCAGGCGCACCTGCCGCTCCAGTTCGGCCTTGAGCCCCGGTTCCAGCTTGAGCTGGCGTGCCAGTTCGTCGAGGTAGGATTTTTCCATGAAGCTCTCTTCGTCCACCATCATCACACTGGCGATGTACATCTCGGCCGCCATTTCCGGGGTGCTGGCAGCGCGCGCGACGTCGGCCGGGTCGAGTGGCTTGTTGAGTTCGGCGTGCAGCCAATGCTGCAGTGCCTGATCGTTGTCCAGCCGGGTGAATTCGCCTTCGATCAGCGCACGCTCGCGCTCGTCGACATGACCATCGGCCTTGGCCGCCGCCACCAGCGCCTTGAGGATGGCCTGGCTATGCTCCTCGACCTGCGCGGGCGGCAAGCGGTCAAGGGTTTGTGGGGCGGAGTGTGGCGCCGTGCCCTGCTGGGCCTGCCAGTTGCCATAAGCCTTGTAGGCCAGGACGCCCAAGGCCGCGAGACCACCATAGGTCACTGCCTTGCCGCCATACTTGCGAGCCTTCTTGCTGCCCAACAGCAGGCCCATGGCACCGGCGGCCAACGCACCGCCGGTGGCGCCGGACAACAGACTGCTCAATCCGCTGGAGCCTGAAGCATTACGCTGAGGGGTGCCGGTCTTGTTCTGCAACATATCCTGACCGGACTTGAGTAGCTGATCGAGCAAACCACGGGTGTTCATGTGCAGCCTCCAGAAAAAAGACGTTACTGAATAAATAGGGTCGTCAGTCTAGATCTAAATTGCCCGAGGCTTGGCTGCGAGAGTGCTTCAAGATGTTGGCAAAAAACACGGCAGGGTGACATCAGCAGGCCATGATCCGAAGCGTACCTCGGTGCCTGGTGAATGCCGCCCCGACCACACTGCAATTGACGGGATGCCGGACGCCCCGAAGGGGCGCCGGCAATCACCGGGTTGACGCAGGGTTCACTGGACCTGGCGGGCCAGTTCCTCTTGCCGGATAAGCCGCTTGTTGATCTTGCCGACACTGGTCTTGGGGATATCGTCCACGATCCTGATCTGCTTGGGGATCGCCCACTTGTTGATGCGGCCACTCTCGACATAGTGATGCAGATGGACCTCCAACTGCCCGGGAGCAATATCTTCGCCGGGCACACCCACCACCAGGGCAATCGGCCGCTCCCCCCACTGCGGATCAGGAATACCGACCACCGCGACCGATGCAACCGCCGGGTGCTCACTGATCAGGCTTTCCAGTTCCAGCGAGCTGATCCACTCGCCCCCGGTCTTGATCACGTCCTTGAGGCGGTCCTTGATCTCCACCACACCCAGCGCGTCGATCGAAGCGATGTCGCCGGTATGCATCCAGCCGTTTTCCCAGAGCTGAGCGCCTTGCTCCGGTTCTTTCAGGTAACCCTGGGTCAGCCAGGGCGCACGCAGCACAATCTCGCCCTGGGATTCACCATCGTGAGGCGCCTCGTTACCGAAGGCGTCGATGATTTTCATCTCGACCATCGGCACCGCCACCCCGGTCTTGATCCTGGCAGCCACCTGGTCCTGCGCGCTTTGCGCGGATTCCGGCTCACGCAAGTGCGTAAGGCAAATCAACGGACAGGTCTCGGACATACCATAGCCACTGTGGACCAGCATGCCTTTTGCCGTCGCTTGGGCCGCGACGCCATGGGTCAAGGCACTGCCACCCAGGAGCAGTTTCCAGCCGGTGAAGTCAGCCTGCATCGCTTCCTTGCAATCGAGGATCATCTGCAGAATCGTCGGTACGCAATGGGAAAAGGTGACCTTCTCATCGCGGTGCAGCCTGACCAGGCTATTGGGTTCATAGCGACCCGGGTAAACCTGCTTGATCCCCATCAGCGTCGCCACATATGGCACGCCCCAGGCGTGCACATGGAACATCGGCGTGATGGGCATGTACACGTCGTCCGAGCGCAGCAACGGCAAGCCCTGGTACACGCCCAGGGTGCCCACGGCGTTCAGGGTATGCAGCACCAACTGGCGGTGGCTGAAATACACCCCCTTGGGGTTGCCCGTGGTGCCGGTGGTGTAGAACAGGGTCGCCACCGAATTCTCGTCGAAGTCGGGGAAGTCGAAGTGCGGCTCACTCCGGGCCAGCAGCGCTTCATATTCGCCCAACACCGGTAACCCGGTGGCGGGTGCGCCGACGTCGCTGAGCTGGATAAAGCCCTTGACGGTCGTCAGCTCGCCATGAATCTGCTCCATCAACGGCAGGAAATCATCATGCACCAGCACCACGTCATCCTCGGCGTGGTTCATGGTATAGAGCACCTGCTCGGGCGAGAGGCGGATGTTGACCGTGTGCAACACCGCGCCAATCATCGGCACGGCGAAGAAACACTCCAGGTAGCGGTGGCTGTCCCAATCGAGCAGGGCCACGGTATCCCCTGCCTTTACGCCTGCGTTGACCAGCGCATTGGCCAGGCGCCTGATCCGCTCATTGAGCGTGCGGTAGTTGTAGCGCAGCTTGTCTGCGTAGACGATCTCCTGCTCGGGCGCGTAGCGGGCCCCCGAGAGCAGCAGGCTTTTGATCAACAAGGGATAGCTGTAAGCGCCTTCTGCGGGCGCGATTATTTTTGTTTTCGACACGGTGGGGCTTCCTGATTCTGTAGGTTGCAGGTCGTCTGCGATGCTCGGGCTCAGAACTGTTCGGCGTCGAGCAAGTACAGCGACTCACTGCCGGCCCTGACCGACGCGGCCAGCGACTCGATGCGCGGCAACAAACGTGCGAAATAGAAGCGCGCAGTCCCCATCTTGCTGGCGTAGAAGTCATCCTGCGCTTCCTTGCCCAGTGCGGCCTTGGCCATCAACGCCCACATGTAGGCGTAGGCGGTGTAGCCGAAGGCATGCAGGTATTCCACCGACGCCGCGCCGATTTCGTTCGGGTTGCCCTTGGCGCGATCCAGCACCCAGGCCGTCAGTTCGTCGAGGCGGTCCAGGGCCGCATCGAGCGGCTTGACGAACTCGCCCAGCGCCGCGTCTGCCGTGGCCGTGAAATGACGGATCTCGTCAGCGAACAGTTGGTAGTACGCGCCGCCCGTGCCCACCACCTTGCGTCCCACCAGGTCCAGTGCCTGGATGCCGTTGGTGCCTTCGTAGATCTGGGTGATCCGCACGTCGCGCACCAGTTGTTCCTGGCCCCACTCGCGGATGTAGCCGTGGCCACCGAACACCTGCTGGCCGTGCACCGTGGTTTCCAGGCCCAGGTCGGTCAGGAACGCCTTGGCGACCGGGGTCAGCAGCGCCACCAGTTCTTCGGCGCGTTTGCGCGTGGCCGGGTCTTCGCTGTACTTGGCCGTATCGAGTTGCATGGCCACGTAGGTGGAAAACGCCCGGCCGCCTTCGTTACAGGCCTTCATGGTCAGCAACATGCGGCGCACGTCAGGATGCCCGATGATCGGGTCAGCCACCTTGTCCTTGGCTTGCGGTCCGGTCGGCGCCCGGCTCTGCAGGCGATCGCGGGCGTATTCCACGGCGTTCTGGTAGGAGCGTTCGGCGGTCGCCAGGCCCTGGATACCCACCCCCAGGCGTTCGTAGTTCATCATGGTGAACATGGCCAACAGGCCTTTGTTCGGCTCGCCGACCAGGTAACCCACGGCTTCGTCGAAGTTCATCACGCAGGTGGACGACCCCTTGATGCCCATCTTGTGCTCGATCGAACCACAGCTGACCGGATTGCGCGCCCCCAGGCTGCCGTCGGCATTGACCATGAACTTGGGCACCAGGAACAGCGAGATACCTTTTGCCCCGGCCGGCGCGTCCGGCAGCTTGGCCAGCACCAGGTGGATGATGTTCTCGGTCAGGTCCTGCTCACCACCGGTGATGAAGATCTTGGTACCGCTGACCTTGTAGGCGCCATCGGCCTGAGGTTCGGCCTTGGTGCGGATGATCCCCAGGTCGGTACCGGCGTGGGGCTCGGTCAGGCACATGGAGCCGGTCCAGACGCCGGCGTACATGTTCGGCAGGTAGGCCGCCTTCAGCTCTTCGCTGGCGTGGGCCTTGAGCGACAGGCAGGCACCGGCGGTCAACATCGGGTACAGGCCGAAGGACAGGTTGGCGCCATTGACCATTTCCTCGACCTGGGCGCCAATCACCTTGGGCATGCCCATGCCGCCGTAGGCCGGATCACCGCCCACACCGACCCAGCCGCCTTCGGCAAAGGCACGGTAGGCTGCGGGGAAACCGTCCGGCGTGGTCACCGCGCCGTCGCTCCAGGTGCAGCCCTGCTCGTCGCCACTGCGATTGAGCGGGGCAATGAGGCCTGCAGCCACCTTGCCGGCTTCCTCGAGCACGGCCGTGGCCGTCTCTTCATCGACCAGTTCGGCCAGGGCTGGCATGGAGGCCCACAACCGGGAGACTTCAAAGACTTCGTTGAGTACGAAACGCATATCGCGCAGGGGAGCTTTGTAATCAGACATGTTTCAAACACTCAGGCAATGTCAGGGCAAGAAGCTGCCCTGATGGATAAAAAGGTTCACGCAGGCTTGGCGACGCGGGCCGGCATGCCGGTATCGCGCAGCAGGAAGTAGGACAGCGCCGGAATCAGGATCAAGGCTCCGAGCATGTTCCAGAGGAACATGAAGGTCAGCAGGATGCCCATGTCGGCCTGGAACTTGATCGGCGACCAGGCCCAGCACACCACACCGGCGGCCAGGGTGATGCCGACCAGGCCGACCACCCGGCCCGTGAAGGACACCGCGTTGCGATAGGCCTCGGCCAATGGCATGCCGCTGCGCTGGTAGGCCAGTTGCACACTGAGCAGGTACAGCGCGTAATCCACGCCGATGCCCACCCCCAGGGCGATCACCGGCAAGGTCGCGACTTTCACGCCGATGCCCATGACCACCATCAAGGCCTCGCAGAGAATCGAGGTCAGCACCAGCGGCAACAGGGCCACCAGCACAGCGCGCCAGCTGCGGAAGGTGATCAGGCAGAACACGATGACTGCCAGGTAGACATAGATCAGCATGGTGCGGTTGGCTTCGCGCACCACGATGTTGGTTGCCGCTTCAATGCCCGCGGTGCCGGCGGCCAGCAGGAACTGGCGATCGTCGGTGCTGTTGGCCTTGGCGAAGCGGTCGGCGATCGCCACCACCGCGTCCAGGGTCTCGGCCTTGTGGTCCTTGAGGTAGGCAATGACCGGCATCACCGAGCAATCGTTATTGAACAGTTCCGGCGCATTGACCGAGGCCTGTTGAGCGGCGTAGTTCAGGACGTCCTGGTTGCGCTGGATGTTGTTGAGCTTGGGGTTGCCTTCGAACGAGCCCGCGGTGATCTGGCGCACCGCGTTGACCAGCGATGAGGTCGCCTGCACGCCCGGGTACTGTTGCAGCTCCCAGGCCAGGCGGTCGGCGAGGATCAGGGTCTGGTAGTTCAGGCAGCCTTCGGCCGGGGTCTTGATCATCACCGCGAACAGGTCGCTGGACAGCGCGTAGTGGCTGGTGATGTAGGCGTTGTCGCGGTTGTAGCGCGAGTCCGCGCGCAACTCCGGGGCGCCACTGTCGAGGTCGCCGATTTTCAGTTGCAGGCTGACCACAAAGCCCGCGATACCCAACACCAGGGCGCCGATGACAATGCCGGTGGCCCACTTGCGCGTGGTGAACCGGTCGAGCAGGTCCCACAGCTTGCCGAAACCGCGGTGATTGTCGGCCCGGGAATCGATCTTCAAGGCACGCTCGGCCGCCTGGGTGCCGACGCCGATATAGGACAGCGCCACCGGCATCAGCAACAGCGAGGTGAAGATCAGTACCGCCACGCCGATGCTGGCGGTAATGGCCAGGTCCTGGATCACCGGGATGTCGATCAGCATCAGCACGGCGAAACCGACGGCGTCGGCCAGCAGCGCGGTGACACCGGCAATGAACAGACGGCGGAAGGTGTAGCGCGCCGCGATCAGCTTGTGGGTGCCGCGGGCGATGTCCTGCATGATGCCGTTCATCTTCTGCGCGGCGTGGGACACGCCGATGGCAAAGATCAGGAAAGGCACCAGGATCGAGTACGGATCGAGGGCGTAACCCAGCCAGGCGACGATGCCCAACTGCCAGACCACCGCCGTCAGCGAGCAGAAGATCACCAGCAAGGTGCTGCGGATGCAACGGGTATAGAGGTAGATGATGACGAACGAGGTGACCACGGCCAGGCCGAAGAACATCATCACCTGGATCAGGCCGTCGATCAGGTCGCCCATCAACTTGGCGAAACCGATCACCCGCACCTTGTACTTGCCCTCGCCCTCCTCCCCGGCCTTGCGCGCCTTGCTGTCGCCGCCGAACTCGATCTGGTCGCGCAACTGCTGTTCCAGTTGCTGGGCGAAGGCATGGTAATCGATGCCATGGCCCGTGGCCGTCGCCGTGTCCAGCAGCGGCACGATCAGCATGGTCGATTTGAAATCGCTGGCCACCAGGCTACCGACGATGCCGGCGCGGTTGATGTTCTGGCGCAGCTGTTCGATATCCTTGGTCGAGCCCTGATAGGTATCGGGCATCACCGGGCCACCCTGGAAGCCTTCCTCGGTGACTTCGGTCCAGCGCACCGACGGGCTCCAGAGTGACTTCATCCAGGCGCGATCGACGCCTTCGGTCAGGAACAACTCGTCATTGACCTGCTTGAGCAGGCTCAGGTACTCAGGGTCGAAAATATCGCCCTCGGTGTTTTCGATCACCACCCGTACCGAGCTGCCCAGGCCGCGCAAGGACTTGCGGTTTTCCAGGAAATTCTGGATGTACGGCTGGCTCTGCGGAATCATTTTCTCGAAGCTGGGGCGCAACTCCAGGCGGGTTGCCATCATGTAGCCCAGCACCAGAGTGATCAGTGCCATGAGCAGCATGAACAGCGGACGATGGTTGAACACCCAACGTTCCAGTCGGTTGCCGGAGCTTCGGTCGAAGTCATGCAAGTCGCAAATCACCGGCATGGTGTCTTGCTTTATATTGCCCATGTCTGGGTACTCACTCTAATGGGTTCAGTTCTTATTCTTGGCCCAGCGCACGCGCACCACGGCTGCCAACCAGCACCAGCGCACCATCGGCGGTCAGGGTGGCGCCCGCGACGGGTGACTGGTTTTGTTGCGCCTGCAATTGCAGGCCACTGCCATCTTTCAAGCTGACCAGCCGGTGCCCGGCCTGGGTGAACAGCTCGTAGCGCCCATTGGCGTCCAGGGTGGCGGCGGTAATGTTGACCTGCAGCCCGGTGCTCAGCGGGCTCCAGCTGGCGCCGCCATCGGTGCTGCGAAACACATGCCCGCGCAGACCGTAGGCCAGGACTTCACCCGGCTTGCCCACGACCCCGAAAAAGCTGCCTTGATAAGGCGAGTGCACGGCCAGGAAACGCTGCTGCGCGTCATCCCACTTGAGCAGCAATCCCTGTTCGCCGGCGATGTACAGCGCGTCGCCCGTGGAGGCGATGGCATTGAGGTGAAAGCCCTGCGGGTTGTCGATACGGTCCTGGAAGGGGGTCCAGTGCTTGCCACCGTCTTCCGTGCGCAGGATCAGGTTGAACACACCCACCACATAACCGACCTGATCATTGGCAAACCAGACATCGAGGAGCGGCTTGTCGGCGCCCTCTTCAATCAGCCGCTGGCCCTCTTCGACACGCAGCGCCCATTGTTCGTTGTTCGGCTCAGCCTGGGCCAGGGCGCCGTAGTGCTTGACCAGCAAGGCGCCGATCTCACGGCCGTCCAGTTGTTTGTTCCAGGTCTGGCCAGCATCGCTGCTGTGCAGCACCACGCCATCGCTGCCAACGGCCCAGCCTTGCTCTGCAGTCGGGAAAGACACGGCATTGAGGTCGGCACTGACCGGCACGTTCACCTGCTGCCACTGGTGACCTGAATCATCGGAATAAAGAATGTGACCACGCTGCCCTACGACAACCAGGCGCTCACCCGCACGGGCCGCGGCGAGCAGGGGGCTGCTCACGGCCAGGGCACTGAGCTGGGCCGGCTGGTCCAGCACGTCGACGAAGCTGGCGGCTTGAGCGATTCCTTGCCACAACACCAGTGCCAGCAATACGCACTTCTTGTACGAACCCATACTGCGTCCTCTTGAAAAAGCCGCGCCGGGAGCACCCCAGGGTGCAACCCGGCGTTGAAGTCAGACGCCCACGGCATGCGGCCACTCCACCGTCAGTGGACCGCAGGGCGCCTTGTCACAGCATTAGCGAATGCCGGCACCCGCCAGGGACTCAGGCGACCATTGCGCCTTGGACAGCGAGTCGATGTAGCGGATACCACCGTAAGGGCCCACCACTCCGTTGATGTTGTAGGAACCGCCCACCAGGTCGTAGATCATGAAAGGCGTGGTGTCCGGTACCTGCTTGTCATAGCTCTGGCTGAGGAAGGCAAAGGAGCCGCGATAGAGTTGGCCACGTGCGTCGTATTGGTCCGAAGCCACAGCGGCCCAGCTGTCTTCATCCAGGTAGAAGCGACGCTTCTGGTAGATGTGGCGCGCGCCAGCCTTGAGGTTGCCCTCCACCACCCAGACGCGGTGTTTCTCCCAGCGCACGAAATCGGGTGCAAGGTGGTTCGGGGTGGTCAGCGACTTGGGATCCTGGGCATAGGTCAGCTTGTAGGTGTTGTAGGGCACGATCATTTCCTGCTTGCCCACCAGCTTCCAGTCGTAGCGGTCCAGCGCACCGTTGAACACGAACACATCGTCGAAGGTCCCGGCACCGGCGGTACCCGGGTTAGGCGTGTCGTAGGCCAGGTTCGGCGCCAGCTTGACCCGGCGCTGGCCAGGCAGGTATTGCCAGGCGCGGCGCGGCTGCTCGAGCGGGTTGGCCGCGTCCTTGAGCATCAGCGCCTCACCGGCCCGGCGTGCAGGGCCGGTGTAGTACAGCTTCATCTGGTAGTACACATCGGAGCTGCTGATCGGCTGTGCCAGGTTTTCGTAGATCGGGTAGGTAATGAACGCCTGTCCGGTGGTGGCCAGGCTCGCCACACCGGCCGAGTCGACGTTCCAGGAGTCGTACTTGGAGTTGATGTTGACGCCCTGATAACGCAGCAGGAAGTTCCACATGGCTTCGCTGCCCGATTGCGGGATCGGGAACGGCACGCCCGGCAGCACATTGTCGATGGCCAACCCGCCCTCAAGGGACTTGGCGCCGCCGGCATTTTTCCGGCTGTTGTCGAGGATGGCCTGGGGCAATGCCACGGAGCGGTGGGTCGGGTAGACATCGATGCGGTAAGTGGGAAAGCGCTTGGCCAGCTCAACCGAAGTGGCGGTGAGCATGCCCTTGTACTGGTCGACGTTCTTGCCATCGATCACCAGCAGTGGCTTTTCACTGGCGTAAGGGTCCGGGCGCATGCTGTCGCCCGCCTTGAAGCTTGCCGGGGCGGTAGTCAGGCCGCCGCTGTAGGCAGGAATCGAGCCGTCGCCGTTACCGGCCTTTTCCGCGCCCAGCAGGGTCAGGCTGGTACCCAGTTTGGCCGCCTCTTGTTCGGATACGGCGGCTTGTGCCTGAGCGGCAAGCATCATGGCCAGGGAAGTGGCCAGCAGCGTTTTCACGAATTTCATTTTGTTATTCTCCTGCTTACATGACTAAGCAATGGGTGAATCAGAAGGTGGTTTTCAGCGTCAGGTACAGCGCGCCACGGTCTTCCGTGGTCGCGCCGCCGCCCGAGAAGGCCGAGTAGCCACCGGCGTAACAGGCATAGTTCTCGTTGCCACTAAAGGCGTTCGGCGTCGAGCCATCGCCACTCCCGGCGTTGGCCGCGCCGGTGCTCAGGCCGCTGACATCGCACTTGTCAGTCTGGCCAAAGGAGTCCACGTACTTGAGGTCGACAAAGTACTTGTTGTAAACGGCGGCACCGACGCCAACCGCATAGTTGCCGGTGTCTTCCGCGCCACCGCCGGAAACCGGCGAAACACCATCGAGGCCGACATTGACGGACAGCGGCATGGTCATATCCACACCCGGGAACACCTGGTACCAGGTCGGCGTGAAGTTGACCGCGAGACCCCAGTTGTCACGGGTCGGGGCATCAATGCCGCGGTAACTGCCCTTGCCCTTGTAGAGTGCCTCGTTCTTGCCATCGAGCTTGAGCAGGTTGCTGTAGTAGAGCTCGGAGAGCAGGACGGCCGAATCGAACAGCGCCGTCTTGGGAATGGTCATCAGGCCATTGAGGGTCCAGTGCAGCGTTTCACCGGTAGCGCTCATGCTGTCCCCATGGTGGGGGGCGTCATAGACAATGCCAGTGGCGTCGGTACGCGGCGGCAACAGGCCCAGACCATTACCCAGCCCCAGCGGGCTGGTGGAGCTGAGGATGGCCGGGATACTGGCCAGCGGCATGTTGTGGCGGATGTTCAAGTCACTGCCGACACTGATGCCGCCAACATCCTTGGACAGGCTCAAGCCGAAGATGTCGATGTCGCCGCCATAGGCCATTTGATAGGTGGCCGAGCTCAACGAGTTCAGGGTATTGACGACAGCCGGCACCTGGCCCGCTGGGCGTGTGCCGTTGGCATTGGCCGAGCTCAGCCCTGTGGCGTTCAACCAGGCCTGCGGCAGGATGTCCGACGTCTTGCGGTAGTAGACGCCGAGGGTGCCATCGAGCCATTGCGGCGACCACTTGGCCATCACGCCCCAGTCGCCCCGCTTGTCCGGTTCCAGGTCATGGCCACGGCGGACGTTGGTCAGGGCGTTGCAAGGCGCCAGGCCGCAACCCAATGGGCTGCCAGGTACCACGCCGTTGGTGTTGCCGAGCAGGAACGACTGCGCGCCAGACCCCACCAGGTCGGAACCGCCGTAGTACGTGCCGGCCTCAGGCAGGCGGGCGGCGTCCCAATCCAGGAAGTACTGGGCACCGACGGTCAACTCTTGGTTGACGGTGAACGACGTCGAGATCTGATTGCGCGGAACGAACAGCTCCTTGGCCTCGGTACCAGGGGACGCCGCCAGCTTGGCCAGGTCCAGGCCGGATTGGCCGAAGCTGACCGAGTGCACAGGGTTGAGCAAGGTCTCGCCCCAGAACACGTTGTGCTGGCCGGCCTTGACGCTGAACAACGACTCTTCGCCCACTTCGGTGCTGTAGAACACGAAGGCATCGAGGATTTCGCCCGAGGGCCCGGTGTAATAACGCTGGGCGTAGTTGCTCAGGTGCGGGCTGCCGTTGCCGACATTGTCCCCGGTGACGCCGGCCAGGCGCGGGTCGTTGGCGATCAGGCCGGACCGTGCGTCATTACCGTTGACGAACGGGTTGGAGTTGGAACCGGTGTTTTCGTAGGCCTTGTCGTACCAACTGGCGGCACTGACGCGAAAGCCCATGTGGTCTTGATAGACCACGTCCATCTCGGTCAGCAGGTCGACACGGTTGGTGATGTTGGTGCCGGACTTGCGGAAGTTGTAATCGCCATCGTTGTTGTTCGGTGTCGCCAGCATGCGCTTGTCCGCGCTTTCGGTACGCACGCCGTAGTTGTACTTGACGGTGTTGTCCAGGCGCACGGCCAGGTCCGGGTTACCGGTATCCAGTTCGACGGCATAGGCACCTGGCATGGCGGCAGCCAGAATGGCCGAGGCCAGCAATGTGTGACACGTGGGTGTGAAGCCGTGACTCTTATTGTTATGCATTGTGTTGTCTCCGCCTTTTTGTATTTGTTTTAAGCGCAGCAGCCCTCGCGCAATCCTTTGATCAAGGCACCTGCGATATTCAGGAGTGAGGGCAATTACCGGTTGGCTTGTGGTCAAACCGGTTCCTGAACTAGCGATCCAGCTCCAGGATGAGGGCTTCAGCCTCTGGCCAATGGCCAAAGCCCGAAGCGGGGTTGAGATGGCCGACCTGGCCGAGATTGCGCAGTTCGGACTCCCAGCCCTGGGCCATGCGAGTGACGGCATCCAGGCTGGCAAGGTGATCGTTGGTGCTGGCGGCCACCAGGCTGCGGAACGGCAGCGGGCCTTTGGGCAGGGGATCCCAGCCATTGGCGCGCAGGCTGTCCGGGGTGGGATAGCCTTGTGGCCAGGCGGCATCGAGGTCGGGTGGCGCGGCCAGCAGAGCGCCCTTGATCGGACGGTGATGTTTCGCAGCCCAGTGCGCCACCATCAAGACCCCGGCGCTGTGGGCCACCAGGATCACCGGACCGTCGATCTGTTCCAACTGCTGCTGGATCGCCCGGACCCGGGCCGCGCAGTCGAGTTTGTCGGTTTCAAGTGGCGGAACGCTACGTACCTTGCCCAGGCGGGCCTCCAGCAGTGTTTGCCAATGCTCGGCCACGTGCTCACGCAGGCCAGGCACGATCAGAACGGTTGCGGCAGTTTGCAGCTTGTCCACTTGAACACCCTCGGCTTCTCGAAGACTCGACTGGCTCGTTGGCCAGAACTTTTTTGTAGTACCGACCTTAAAGACCCCCCATCCGGTGCGCTTTTCATTTGACGTCAGTCACTTTTCTTTTGATGACAGGTGCCATACCGCTCATGCGTTCAAGCAGTTCAGCAGCCAATGCAGGGAATGGAAAGTGACGCCATGCCATTTATCGTGGAGGCGGCCGTTGACGTGGCCTCGAGGTGTCTAGTACGCGGATGTAACGGGTAACTCACATCAAAGTATTTTTCATTTCATGACGCGCTGGCTTATAGTCGAGCGGCTTATTTCCATAAAAACAACACTAGGAAATACCACTGAATGACCAAGCTCGTTCGTGCCGCCGTCCTGACCAACTACCTGGAGGTGGCCCACTACCTGGGGTTCAACCCACACGATTTGTTGGCCTCCGTCGGCTTGAACAAAAACCGGCTGCAAGTGCCCGAACACCGCATTGCGATCGATGCGGCTGTGCGGTTGCTGGAGGATTCAGCCACTGCCAGCGGTTGCCAGAGTTTTGGCCTGAGCATGGCCGAATCGCGCCAGCTCTCCGACTTCGGCGTCGTCAGCCTGTTGCTGACTCACCAGCGAACCCTGCGCGATGCGCTGCAGGTGGTGGTGCACTACCGTCACCTGCTCAACGATTCGCTGGCCATCTTCATCGAAGAAGCCGGCAAGATGGTGATCATTCGCGAGGAAGTGGTGACCGAGGTACCGATGCCCTGCCGCCAGGCCAACGAGCTGGCCATCGGCGTGATGTTCCGGCTCTGCGCCGCCCTGCTCGGCTCCAGCTGGCAACCCTACAGCGTCAACTTCACGCACCAGGCGCCCGACAACCTGCAACTGCATCGACGCCTGTTCGGCTGCAAGCTGGAGTTCGGCAGTGAGTTCAATGGCATTGTCTGCCCCAACGCCAACCTGGACATGACCAACCCCCATGCCGACCCGGCAATGGCGCGTCACGCCCAGCGTTATCTCGACTCGCTGCAAGGCGACCAAGGGCCGTCAACCCTGTTTGAAATCCGCAAGGCCATCTACCTGCTGCTACCGATGGGGCACGCCACCATCGAGCAGATAGCCCAGACCCAGGGCATGAACGTGCGCACCCTGCAGCGACGTTTGAAAGAGGACAATTGCACGTTCAACGACGTGATCAACGACGTGCGCCGCGACCTGGTCCTGCGCTACCTGGAGAACCCGACTTACTCGCTGGGGCGTATCGCCGACATGCTCGGTTACTCCATGGCGAGTTCGTTCACCCGCTGGTTCATCGCGCAGTTCGGCATGCCACCTGCCTCCTGGCGCAGCACGCACAAGCATGCCCCGTCTAGGACACCTGACTGAACAGGCGGCCTCCTCGGTCGACAGGAGTCCAACAGAAAAAAAGCGGTCGGCTGTTGTCACAGCCGCCGCTAAAAAACCGATGCCAGTGGCCCGGTCGAGTGCCGCGCTACGCCATGGAGGCAACGTAGCGCAGCGCTGCTCGTGCAGTACTTGCGGGGAAAGACAGGGCGCCACGCCCCTTGTAGGAGCGAGCACGCTCGCGATGGACGTTAACGATAACGCGTGTTATCTGATTAAACGCGATGCCCTTGAGCTCATCGCGAGCACGCTCGCTCCTACAATTAACTGACTGGCATTAGGCTTACAGCCCCCAATGCAGCAACAACAGCACCAGGGCGACGAGGAACACGGTTTCCCCAACCATCAGCAAGATGGGCTTGATGCCGACGGCCGCCAGCTCCTTGAGCTGGGTCTTCATGCCCAGGGCACTGATGGAAATCACCAGGCACCAGCGCGACAATTCATTGACCCCGCCCTGCACCACCGGCGCCACCCAGCCGGTACTGTTGAGACAGGCCAGCAACAGGAATCCGACGGCGAACCACGGCAGCAACGGCGGCCGCTTGCCGGTAGGGTCGGCGCCCTGCATGCGGGTAATCATGGCGGCGCACAGAATCACCGGCAGCAACATCGCGACCCGCATCAACTTGACCACCGTGGCCGTGTCGCCGGTCTCGGTCGACATGCTGTAACCGGCACCGACCACCTGGGCCACGTCATGGATCGTCGCGCCGAGAAACACCCCCGCCACTTGCGGTGACAAGCCGAACCAGTTGGCAATCATCGGGTAAACGATCATGGCCAGGGTGGACAGCGCCGAGACGCCAATCACGGTGAACAGGGTCGCGCGCTCTTTCTGCGGGTGGTTGGGCAGCGCCGCTGCCAACGCCAACGCCGCCGAAGCACCACAGATCGCCGTAGCGCCGCCGGTGAGCATGCCGAACAGGCGCTGGAAGCCCATGGCCTTGGCGGCCAGCACCGAGACGCCGATGGTCACCACCACCAGGATTACCACCAGAGCCACCGGCTTCCAGCCGAGGGCGGCGATCTGCTCGAGGGTGATGCGCATCCCCAGCAGCGCCACGCCGATACGCAGCACCGTGCGCGCCGTGAACTCGATGCCGGCCTTGCATTTGCTCTCACCGGCGAGAAAGTTCAACGCCATGCCCAGTAGCAGGGCGAACAACATGACCGGTGCACCGTAGTGCTCGGACAAGAAAGTCGCCGCCGCGGCCACGGTCAGGCTGACGATAAAACCCGGCGCCAGTTCGCGCGCGCGGCTATGGATACTGGTCAGAGCGATGGCGCTCATGGCGCGGACTCCTCAGGAACGATCACGATATAGGCCTGGTCGTCGACGACCTCGACCGGGTAGTTGGCAACCTTGAGCTTGTCGGAATTGAGCAGGTAACCACTGGCCAGGTCGAAACGCAGGCCATGGGCACAGCACTGAATCACTCGCCCTTCCAGGCGCCCGCCACACAGCGAGGCGCCCTGATGCGGACAACTGTCGTCGATGGCGTAGAGCCTACCGTCGACGTTGAACAACGCCAGGCTCTTGTCGGCGAATTCGAACAGCGACCGTCCTCCGGCCTGCGGGAGCTTGCCGGCAGGCACGGGTACACGCTGGCTCATGAAGGTTGCCGCTCTTGCTGCAGCGCTTCACACATGGCACCGAACAGCGCTTCGGCAGGTTGCGCCCCACTGATCGCCAGGCGACGGTCGAACTGGAAATGCGGCACGCTCTTGACCGGCCTTGTGTCGCTGCCCAGGTACGGACTGGCATCACCGCTCAGGCAGCCGGCCAGGGCGGCACGGTCGAAACCGCACTCCTCGGCAATGGCCAGCAGTGTATCGGCACAACCCAAGTCTTCACCGCGCACAAAGTAGGCGCTGAACAGACGCTCCAGCAGGGCATCACGCTGGGCAGCACTGCCCAGTACAGCCGCCTGCTCCATCAAGCGATGGGCGTCGGCGGTGTTGGGCATCCGCTCGATACCGCGCAGGTCGATGCTGACACCGACCGCAGCCGCGGCCTGCTGCACCTGGGCCTGACGCATGCGCACAGCCTCGACGCTGCCTAGGCGCTGCAGGTAGAACTCGGCAAAGGGTTCGCCCTGGGGCGGCAGATGGGGCAGCAACTGAACACCCTGCCATGCCAGGTCAACCTCGACATCCGGTCGCTCGCTGCGCAACCGGTCCAATGCAACTTCCAGCTGGCGCTTGCCGATCAGGCACCAGGGGCAAATAAAATCGAAGAACACTTCGACGTGCAAACGATGACTCACGATCTCACCTCTAACGCTACATCTGCGACCGGCGTATTGCCGCGCTCACCCTTCAGGCGAGCAATGTCGTTGTGATAATGGCACCTGGCATAAAAGAACACCGCCGCTGCCGCGATGCTGATCAGTGGTACCAACTGGAAGGCCGCATGCAGGCCGATCAGGTCCGATACCTTGCCGGTCACGAACGGGCCCGGGGCAAGCCCGAGCATGTTGTTGACCAGAGTCAGCGTGGCAAAGGCGGTGCCATGCACCGAGTAATGGGTCAGGTTGGCAACCATGGCTCCCGCAGGGCCGGTGATCCCCGTGGCAATCAGCATGCCCAGGCAGATCAGCACCAGTTGCGCAGGCCCCGCCGGCAGGGCAAAGGCGATCGACAACAGCAGGCAACTGCCCAGGCAATAGGCGATGGCCAGGGTCACCTTGCGTTCCGGCGATTGCTGGCTAAGGCGGTCGCTGAGAATGCCGCACAGAATCATCCCCGCGCCGCTGCACAGTACGATAAGCGCCGCCAAGGCACCGGCCTTGTCAGTCCCCATGTCGTAGTAACGGTTCAGGTAGCTCGGCATCCACACCACCACGGTGGCACCGACGAACAACTGCAGGCCGCTACCGATGTAGGCACTGACCACCGAGCGACTGCAATACAGCGTACGCAGCGGGCGCTTGACCGCCGCCGCAGCCTTGTTCGCCGCCGCCATGGCACGTCGTGGGGCGATGCGCGCCTCCTTGACGATGACCGGATACAGCAACGCCAGCAGCAAGCCGAACAGGGCCATGCCGGCGAACGACCAACGCCAGCCCAGCTTGGCCGCGATCACGCCGCCCAAGGCCATGCCCAACACCGCGCCGAACATGCCACCCGCCATGAAGGCGCTGGCCAGCGTAGCCCGCATATGCTTGGGAAACACGGAAATAACCACGGCGATACCCACGCTGCCATAGGCCGCTTCGCCGACACCCACCATGAAGCGGGCAATGAACATTTGCTGATAGTTCTCGGCCAACGCGCAGCCGAGGGTCGCCAGGCTCCAGAGCATGGCCATCAGCGCCAGGCTTTTGACCCGGCCGAAACGATCTGCGAGCAAGGACAGGGGGAACGTCAACAGACCGACCATCAAGGCGACGATGCCGCTGAGCAGGCCGAGTTGACCGTCGCTCAACGCCCACTCGCTCTTGAGCATGGGGAACACGGCGTTAAGCACTTGCCGCGACATGTAGTCTGAAATCAACAGGCCGAAGGTCAGGGCAAAGACGATCCAGGCATAAGGACGCTCAACCGTGACGGTATCCGGGTCCTCGTCACCTGCTGCAATAGGGTGAAAGGCCATGCTGCCTCCTCAGGCGTAACTTGTATTTGTTTTTATAGGGCATGTGGACCTTGTTACATCAATACGGGGCAAGCGATGCCTGTCGCTTGCCCCGCAGTTCATCAACCGCGCTGTGGTACTCCTTTCTGGCCAGCCTTGCGGTTTGGCGCCATGCCATTGGCCAGCAGGGTTTCCTCGACGGTCTCGTACTGCACACCGATGCGGTAGATTTCCCGCGCTTCCTTGCCGCTGGCGATTTCGCGGCCCAACTCATGAGCGACACGCACGGTCTGCTCGATCTGTTGTACGGAGCTGAAACGCTTGCCGTGGTGATCGATGATCGTGTCTTCGATACCCACCCGTGGGTGCATACCCATGGCCAGCGCCATGGTGTTGAACGGCAATACGTTTTTCAGCAGCGACTCGGCGGTCAGGGTGCAACCGTCCGGCGCACGGTGGATGAAGTTGAAGAAGTTGAACGGATTAGGACCGTCGAAACCACCGCCAATGCCGATCCAGGTCAGGTTCAACGGGCCCTTGTAGACGCCCCTGCGGACCAGACGCTCGAGGGTTTCCATCGCATGCATGCCGGTCAGCTGGAAGTGCGGCTGGATACCGTTGGCCATCAGGCGCTTGAGGTGCTCTGCTACCCAAGCCGGGCCGGCCGGTACGGTCATCTCGCTGTAGGCAGCCTGGTAGGCCGGGTTGGCCAGGGAGGTGCCTTCCAGGTATTCCGGATACAGCAGCTCCATGATGTTCATCTGGGTGGTGTTGATCGCCACCGTGACCTGGTCCGGTTTTGGCGTCAGCTCAGCAAGCATGTGGCGGGTATCGTCGGACAGCCATTTGGCCGCCTCGCCATCGCTCTCGGGGGCAAAGGAAATCGAGCCGCCGACCTGAATGATCATGTCCGGCACCGCTTCACGCACGCCGGCAATCAGTTCGTTGAACTTGGACAAGCGCTTGGAACCCTTGCCGTCCAGCTCGCGCACGTGCAAGTGCAGCACGGTGGCGCCGGCTTCATAGCAGTCAACCGCCTTTTGCACCTGCTCGTCCATGGTCAGCGGAATATCTTCCGGGAAGTCTTCCGGCATCCATTCAGGGCCGTAAGGGGCAACGGTGATCACCACCTTTTCCATGTTTTCGGGGTGCAGGGAATCGTCGAAGAATTGCATGAGTTACTCCAGTGTTTTTATTGTAAGTCACCCGGCAGACTTTGCCGGGGCAGACCAAGAGCAGGGGCTGGCGTTCAGTAGGTCTTGTCGCCAATGATGCCGGCACGCTCCATCTTGCGATGGCAAGGCGGGTAGTCCATGACGGCGTAATGCTGGGTACTGCGGTTGTCCCAGATGGCTATGCTGTTGGGACTCCAGCGCCAGCGCACCTGATATTCAGGGATGTAGGCCTGGCTGATCAGATAGCGCAGCAGGTCGGACGCACCCGGGTTGGCGTCCTGGCCGAAGCGCACCCGGTCAGCGGTGTGGTAGTTGCTCAGATGGGTGGTAAAGGCATTGACGAACAGCACCTTCTCACCGGTTTCCGGATGGGTGCGCACCACCGGGTGCTCGGCATCCGGGTATTGGGCCTTGAGCGCCAGGCGCTTTTCGATCGGCATGGCTGCGCCGAAACTCGCTTCGATGCTGTGGCGGGCGCGCAGGCCGGCGATCTTCACCTTCACGTCTTCGGGCAGGCGCTCGTAGGCCTGCACCATGTTCACCCACATGGTGTCGCCGCCCACCGGCGGGCATTCCACGCAGCGCAACACGCACCCCATCGGTGGCGCCTCGCGCCAGGTGGCATCGGTATGCCAGGCGTTTTCGTAGCGGTCCATGGGCTGGTCCGGGCGCTTGTAGATCTGCACCAGGCCCGGATGCTCCGGATCACTGCCGGCGACCGGATGATCCTCCAGCTCGCCGAAACGGCGAGCGAAGGCAACGTGTTCGGCGCGCGTGATGTCCTGGTCGCGCAGGAACAGCACACGGTGCTTGACCAGCTGGGCACGAATCTCGGCAAAAAGGCCGTCGTCGTGGATGGCGTCAGAGAGGTTGACGCCTATGAGTTGTGCACCAATGTTGCAAGTTAATTGTTCTACTTTCATGGCAACAGGCTTCCTCAGATTCCTCAGATTACGAAAATCGACGACCCCGTGGTTTTGCGAGATTCCAGGTCACGGTGGGCCTGCACGGCATCCTGCAAGGCGTAGTGCTGGTTGATTTCGATCTTGATTCGACCGCTGCCCACGTGGTCGAACAACTCACCAGCCAGGGCGGCTTTTTCCGCCGGGTCTGAAATGTAGTCAGCCAGCGCCGGACGGGTCAGGAACAGCGACCCTTTCATCGCCAGCAGCACCGGGTCAAAGGCCGGGATCGGGCCGGACGCGGTACCCACGCACACCATCAGGCCACGGCGCTTGAGCGAGTCGAGCGAGCCCATGAAAGTGTTCTTGCCGACGCTGTCGAACACCACGTTGACGCCAACGCCGTCAGTCAGCTCGCGAACGCGCGGGGCGACGTCTTCATGGCTGTAATTGATGATGTGGTCGCAACCGTGGGCCTTGGCGATTTCGCCCTTGCCTTCGGTGGAGACGGTACCGATCACGGTCAGGCCGAGCAGCTTGGCCCACTGCGAGACGATCAGGCCCACACCACCGGCGGCGGCGTGCAGCAAAATGGTATCCCCGGGCTTGAAGTCGTAGAGACGACGCATCAGGTACGAAGACGTCAAGCCGCGCATGGTCATGGCCGCGGCGGTCTCGAAACTGATGGTTTCAGGCAGCTTGATCAGCGGTGCCGCCGGAATCAGGCGTTCGGTGCTGTAGGCACCCAGGGTGTTGAGAAAGCCCGTGTAAGTGACACGATCCCCAACCGCGACATGGGTCACGCCCTCGCCGACGGCCTGCACCACACCGGAAGCCTCGACCCCCATGCCGTTGGCGAGCGGGATCGGGTAGGTACCGTTGCGGAAGTAAGTGTCGGCATAGTTCAGCCCGACCGCCACGTGACGAAGTCGAACCTGACCCGGGCCTGGGTCGCCTACCTCGACATCTTCATAGCGAAGGACTTCGGGACCACCGGTTTCGTAGAAGCGTACGGCTTTGGCCATGCCTGTTTTTCTCCAATCTGCGATTTTGGCGTATGCCTGGAATTGCGTTGATTGGACTGTAGGCCGCAGGCTGACCGAACGCTTCTCATCAGACGACAAGGGCTTTTCATTTCATGACAAGGTTCCACGAGGGTTTCGACGCCGGCGGGGCTGATCATTTCAGCGTTACCGCCGCCCCGTGAGGCGTCGCTGTCATTCAGAAAAAAAGATCTACACTCGGGAAAATCCATAAAAACAGCCCACCGGGTTTTCCTGTAAGCGGCAAGTTTCATGCGTCAGGAAAAAGCCGAATGCGGACATGCTCCTCTCTTGGGGCTTGCAGCTACTCTTAATACAAATAAAAAAGAGGAAGTCCCCATGCTCCTGCATAAAACCGCACTGTTTAGTGCAATCGCCACCGCACTGCTGGCCAGTGCCAGTGTTCAGGCCGCCGAACCGCTGAAGGCCGTTGGCGCTGGCGAAGGCCAGCTGGATATCGTCGCCTGGCCGGGCTACATCGAACGGGGCGAAAGCGACAAGGCGTACGACTGGGTGACCGGTTTCGAGAAGGAAACCGGCTGCAAGGTCAACGTCAAGACCGCGGCCACCTCCGATGAAATGGTCAGCCTGATGGCCAAGGGCGGTTACGACCTGGTGACCGCTTCTGGCGACGCCTCGCTGCGCCTGATCGTCGGCAAGCGCGTGCAGCCGATCAACACCAGCCTGATCCCGAACTGGAAAAACCTCGACCCACGCTTGAAGGATGCCCCTTGGTACGTGGTCAACAAACAGACCTTTGGCACGCCCTACCAATGGGGCCCGAACGTATTGATGTACAACACCACGGTGTTCAAGCAGGCGCCCACCAGCTGGAGCGTGGTGTTCAACGCACAAAACCTGCCGGACGGCAAAGCCAACAAGGGTCGCGTGCAAGCCTATGACGGCCCGATCTACATCGCCGACGCGGCGCTGTACCTGAAGACTGCCAAGCCGGAACTGGGCATCCAGAACCCGTATGAACTGACGGAAACCCAGTACAAGGCCGTGCTCGACCTGCTGCGGGCGCAGCAGCCGTTGATCCACCGCTACTGGCATGACGCAACGGTGCAGATGAGTGACTTCAAGAACGAAGGCGTGGTGGCCTCCGGCGCCTGGCCTTATCAGGTCAACGGCCTGGTGAACGAGAAACAGCCCATCGCCTCCACCATCCCGAAAGAAGGCGCCACCGGCTGGGCCGACACCACCATGCTGCACGCCGAAGCCAAGCACCCGAACTGCGCGTACAAGTGGATGGACTGGTCGCTGCAACCGAAAGTCCAGGGCGACGTCGCCGCCTGGTTCGGCTCGCTGCCAGCCGTGCCCGCCGCCTGTCAGGGCAGTGAACTGCTGGGCGCCGAAGGGTGCAAGACCAACGGCTTCGACCAGTTCGACAAGATCGCCTTCTGGAAAACCCCGCAGGCTGAAGGCGGCAAGTTCGTACCGTACAGCCGCTGGACCCAGGACTACATCGCGATCATGGGCGGTAGATAAAAGTCATTCCGGTAGCTGCTGCGCGTCGATTATCCGCGCCCGGGCAGTGCTCGCATCCTCACGTACTGACGTACGCTCCGGGTGCTGTGCGCTGGCCGAACACGGCTAATCGCCGCTCGCGACGCTCCCTGAACGACTTTTCCACCTCCATCGCTTTGCCAAAAGCAGAATTGATTTTCGATTGATAGAGTTTTCAGACGTCCAGGCAGGGCCGCTGTGACGGCCCTCGCCTTTTGGGAGCACCGCACCATGACGCTTGCAGTCCAGTTCACCAACGTTTCCCGTCTGTTCGGCGAAGTGAAAGCCGTAGACCGGGTTTCCATCGACATCCAGGACGGCGAGTTCTTTTCCATGCTCGGCCCATCCGGCTCGGGCAAAACCACCTGCCTGCGCCTGATCGCCGGCTTCGAACAACCAAGCACCGGCTCCATCCGTATCCACGGCGAAGAAGCCGCCGGATTACCGCCCTATCAGCGTGACGTGAACACCGTGTTCCAGGATTACGCGCTGTTCCCGCACATGAACGTTCGCGAGAACGTCGCCTACGGATTGAAGGTCAAGGGCGTCGGCAAGACCGAGCGCCTCAAGCGTGCCGAAGAGGCCTTGGACATGGTCGCCCTCGGCGGCTACGGCGAGCGCAAGCCGGTGCAACTGTCGGGCGGCCAGCGTCAGCGCGTGGCTCTGGCCCGCGCCCTGGTCAATCGCCCCCGGGTCCTGCTGCTCGACGAACCGCTGGGGGCATTGGACCTGAAACTGCGTGAGCAAATGCAGGGCGAACTGAAGAAGCTCCAGCGCCAGCTGGGTATTACCTTCATCTTCGTCACCCACGACCAGACCGAAGCCCTGTCGATGTCCGACCGCGTGGCGGTGTTCAACAAGGGGCACATCGAGCAGGTCGATACCCCGCGTAACCTGTACATGAAACCGGCGACCACTTTTGTTGCCGAGTTCGTCGGCACCTCCAACGTGATTCGTGGCGAACTGGCGCAACAGCTGAACGGCAACGCCCAACCCTTCTCGATCCGTCCGGAACACGTGCGTTTCGCTGAAGGCCCGCTGGCCAGCCATGAGATCGAAGTCAGCGGCCTGCTGCACGATATCCAGTACCAGGGCAGCGCCACACGCTACGAGCTGAAGCTGGAAAACGGCCAGACCCTGAACATCAGCAAGGCCAATAACCAGTGGAGCGACAGCGGCGCCCAGCACCAGACCGGGCAACGCATCAGCGCACGCTGGGCGCGCGAGGCCATGATTCCATTACACGACACCCTGGTGAGCGGGGTATGAGATGAACACTGTGGCACTGACCCGAACACCCTCCGGCGGCTCACCGTTGCGCAGGCTCTCCAACCTGCTGTATCGCCGGCCCAACCTGTACCTCTCGATGCTGCTGGTACCGCCACTGCTGTGGTTCGGCGCGATCTATCTGGGATCGCTGCTGACCTTGCTGTGGCAGGGTTTCTACACCTTCGACGACTTCACCATGGCGGTCACGCCAGACCTGACCCTGGCGAACTTCACGGCACTGTTCCAGCCGTCCAACTTCGACATCATCCTGCGCACCCTGAGCATGGCCATCGTGGTCTCGATCGCCAGCGCCATCGTCGCGTTCCCGATTGCCTACTACATGGCGCGCTACACCACCGGCAAGACCAAGGCGTTTTTCTACATCGCGGTGATGATGCCGATGTGGGCCAGCTACATCGTCAAGGCTTACGCCTGGACCTTGCTGCTGGCCAAAGGTGGCGTGGCCCAGTGGTTCGTTCAGTACCTGGGGCTGGAACCGGTGCTGCAGTTCATCCTGGGCATTCCCGGTGTCGGCGGCAGCACCCTGTCGACCTCGCACCTTGGACGCTTCATGGTGTTCGTCTACATCTGGTTGCCGTTCATGATCCTGCCGATCCAGGCGTCACTGGAGCGCTTGCCGCCGTCGTTGCTGCAAGCCTCCGCCGACCTGGGGGCCAAACCGCGCCAGACTTTCATGCAAGTGACTCTGCCGCTGTCGATTCCCGGTATCGCCGCCGGCTCCATCTTCACCTTCTCCCTGACCCTGGGCGACTTCATCGTGCCGCAACTGGTGGGCCCACCGGGCTACTTCGTCGGCAGCATGGTCTACGCCCAGCAGGGCGCGATCGGCAACATGCCAATGGCCGCGGCCTTCACCCTGGTGCCCATCGTGCTGATTGCCATCTACCTGTCCATCGTCAAACGCCTGGGGGCCTTCGATGCGCTCTGACTCTTCCTCCCAAGGGCAGGCCTCTTTAGGCTTGCGCATCGCCGCCTGGGGCGGGTTGGTGTTCCTGCACTTCCCGATCCTGATCATCTTCCTGTACGCCTTCAACACCGAAGACGCCGCGTTCAGCTTCCCGCCCAAGGGCTTCACCCTGAAGTGGATCGCCGTGGCGTTCTCACGGCCCGATGTGCTGGAAGCCATCAAGCTGTCGCTGCAGATCGCCTCGATTGCCACGCTGATCGCCATGGTCCTTGGCACCCTGGCGTCGGCGGCGCTGTACCGCCGTGACTTCTTCGGCAAGCAGGGCATTTCGCTGATGCTGATCCTGCCGATTGCGCTGCCGGGGATCATCACCGGGATTGCCTTGCTGGCGACGTTCAAGACCTTGGGGATAGAACCGGGGATGTTCACCATCATCGTCGGTCACGCGACCTTCTGCGTGGTGATCGTCTACAACAACGTCATTGCCCGCCTGCGGCGTACGTCCCACAGCCTGATCGAAGCCTCGATGGACCTGGGCGCCGACGGTTGGCAGACCTTCCGCTACATCATCCTGCCGAACCTCGGCTCGGCGTTGCTGGCCGGCGGCATGCTGGCGTTTGCGTTGTCGTTCGATGAAATCATCGTCACCACCTTCACCGCCGGCCACGAACGTACCTTGCCGCTGTGGCTGCTCAATCAACTGAGCCGCCCGCGGGACGTACCGGTGACCAACGTGGTGGCGATGCTGGTGATGATCGTGACCATGCTGCCGATCCTCGGCGCCTATTACCTGACTCGCGGTGGCGAAAGCGTCGCGGGCAGTGGTGGTAAATAACTGACAACCCTTTCTTACTGTGGAAACGGTTTGGTGTAGGAGCAGCCGGTCGACGCCCGAGTGCTCGCGAAGAACGTTAACGATGACGAGGGCTGTCTGGATGAGCGCGGTGCCCTTGCATCCTTCGCGAGCAAGCTCGCTCCTACAGGTCCCGGTTCCGACAGAAACATAAAAGCGCCAATGAGGACACGAACATGCAAACCAAACTCTTGATCAACGGCCAACTGGTCAATGGTGAAGGCGCCCCTCAAGCCGTCTTCAACCCGGCCCTGGGTCGTGTGCTGGTGGAAATCAACGAAGCCAGCGAAGCCCAGGTGGATGCCGCCGTGCGGGCTGCCGACAACGCATTCGAAAGCTGGTCGCAGACCTCGCCCAAAGACCGTTCGCTGTTGTTGCTCAAACTGGCCGACGCGATTCAGGCCCACGGTGAGGAACTGGCGAAACTGGAGTCGGACAACTGCGGTAAACCCTTGAGCGCGGTGCTCAATGACGAGATCCCGGCGATTGCCGATGTGTTCCGTTTCTTTGCCGGGGCCAGCCGTTGCATGAGCAGCATGGCAGGTGGCGAATACCTGCCCGGTCACACCTCGATGATCCGTCGCGACCCGGTGGGTGTCATCGCCTCCATCGCGCCGTGGAACTACCCGCTGATGATGGTGGCCTGGAAAATCGCCCCGGCCCTGGCGGCCGGTAACACCGTGGTGCTCAAGCCCTCGGAACAAACCCCCTTGACCGCCCTGCGCCTGGCCGAGTTGGCATCGGAGATTTTCCCGGCCGGTGTACTCAACCTGGTATTCGGTCGTGGGCCTACGGTCGGCAGCCCACTGGTGACTCATCCGAAGGTGCGCATGGTGTCGCTCACCGGTTCCATTGCCACCGGTTCGAACATCATTTCCAGCACCGCCGACAGCGTCAAGCGCATGCACATGGAACTGGGTGGCAAGGCACCGGTGATCATCTTCGACGACGCCGACATCGACGCCGCCGTGGAAGGCATCCGCACCTTCGGTTTCTACAACGCCGGGCAAGACTGCACCGCCGCCTGCCGCATCTATGCCCAGGACGGTATCTACGACAGGTTTGTGGAGAAGCTCGGCGCGGCCGTCAGCAGCATCAAGTACGGCGTGCAGGATGATCCGGCCACCGAGTTGGGCCCGCTGATCACCGCCCAGCATCGTGACCGCGTCGCCGGGTTCGTCGAGCGGGCGATGGCCCAACCGCACATTCGCCTGATCACTGGCGGCAAGGTCGTGGAAGGCAACGGCTTCTTCTTCGAGCCCACGGTGCTGGCCGACGCCCGGCAGGATGACGAGATCGTGCGTCGTGAAGTGTTCGGCCCCGTGGTATCGGTGACCCGCTTCACCGACGAAGCCCAGGTACTGGGCTGGGCCAACGACTCGGACTACGGCCTGGCCTCGTCAGTGTGGACCGCCGATGTCGGTCGCGCCCATCGCCTCTCGGCCCGCTTGCAGTACGGCTGCACCTGGGTCAACACGCACTTCATGCTGGTCAGCGAAATGCCCCATGGCGGTCAGAAACTGTCCGGCTACGGCAAGGACATGTCCATGTACGGGCTGGAGGACTACACCGTCGTCAGGCATGTGATGTTCAAGCACTGACAATATCGCGCGCGGTGTGCTTCGCCAAAGAGCGCTTCGGCGCCGGCCGACTCCGATGGAGGGACAAAGCATTTGGCAATACTTCGCGTGCTCCCTCCAGCCGTTGTGCCGCTAAGGTTGTTCGGAACCAATGCACACGACGATGGTTGACTGAAGTCCTGGTAGAGCCTAGGGTGTATACGTCGTTTACAGCGTATACACCTTCACAGGAGTGCCACCATGGCCTCACCCGTTTTGTCCTTTCGAGTCGAAGAGATCCTTGCCCAGCAACTGGATCAGCTGGCCGCAGCGACCGATCGCGACCGTCAATACCACCTCAAGCGTGCACTGGTGCGTTACGTGGAAGCCGAATCCTGGCATCTGCAAGCCATCGGCGAGGGCATTGCCGATGCCGATGCTGGCAAACTGACTGACCTGGACGCCGTGAAGGCTAAGTGGGCAAACCGTGCCGAGAGTCGCACTGACCGAGAAAGCCGAGAGTGATCTGGATGCCATTCATGAACATTACTGTGGATTGATCGGCTCGAACGCCGCCAGCCATGTCGTGGCAAGTATCCTGGACACCTTCGATCAACTGGAACGGTTCCCGGGCTCGGGTCGTCCGTCCCAGGTACCGGATGTGCGAGAGCTGGTTCTGAACCAGATCCCCTTCGTTGTGCCCTATCGGGTAACACAGGGCCAGGTGCAAGTACTTCGGATACTGCATCAGCGAAGCGAGCGCACTCAGGAGTGGTGACCTACAGACAGCCCTTGGCGCAGGCGAACAACCTCATGCGCCGCGCCGGGACAGCGGGCACCTCTCAAAACCGCGAAACGCTACGCATCGCATCCACCAGACAGCGCATGGCGATCCGGTCGCTCTCTGACAACTCGCGGTAATGCTCGACGAGCTGCAGCTCCTCTGTACTGAGCCAGCGTGCTCTACGCGAGAGGTTCACACCTGAAATGATCCCCGGAAACCCGATGATGCCTTGCGCTTTCGTCATGAACGATGTCCCTCTGCACGTGAAATGAAACTTCAGATACCTCATCGCCCTTCCCCATCGTCAGCGATACCGGCGCTTGCCTGAATGCCGCTGAACGCTCACCCGCCCCAAGGGCAAAAGCCGGTGACGCCCCGAAGAATAGAAACAAAAAAACCTTTGTGGGCTATGTTTAAAGTCATCAGTCAAAAAAAAAAACGTTCATTTCAAACACGACACAGACGGACAGCACCGGCATAGTATTTTGCTGCGCGCTGACGGTTGGCTCGTGGCCTGTGGAAATTTCAAGTGCGGTGCCCGTTAATCCTTTTGCGAGTTATTTCGAACCCTTTAACTTGCGGGACATCCGTTTAAAATCCGACGCGTTTGGCCGAAGGCTTGTCCGAACCTCTATTTCTGATCCGTAACGCAGCCAGGAACGCCGCGGGATCGCCCAAGAAGGTTGTCCTATGCACCGCAGGAATTTGCTCAAGGCCTCCATGGCCATCGCAGCCTACACTGGCCTCTCGGCTACCGGTCTGTTGGCCGCTCGCGCCTGGGCCGGGACGGCCGATGGCGAGGCGCAAGCCTTCGATTTCGAGGCGCTGAAAGCGCAGGCCAAGCAGTTGGCCAGCAGTCGATACCAGGACACCAAGCAAGTGTTGCCACCGACTCTGGCGAGCATGACGCCGCAGAATTTCAATGCCATCCAGTACGACGCCAACCACTCGCTGTGGAATGAGCTGAACGGGCAACTGGACGTGCAGTTCTTCCACGTCGGCATGGGCTTCAAGCAACCGGTACGCATGTACAGCGTTGACCCAAAAACCCGCCTGGCGCGAGAAGTGCATTTCCGTCCATCCCTGTTCAACTACCAGAACTCCAATGTCGACACCGCGCAACTCAAGGGTGACCTGGGTTTTTCCGGTTTCAAACTGTTCAAGGCCCCGGAACTGGATAAACACGACGTGGTGTCATTCCTCGGCGCGAGCTACTTCCGCGCGGTGGATAACACCGGCCAGTACGGCTTGTCGGCCCGCGGCCTGGCCATCGACACCTACGCGAAAAAGCGCGAAGAGTTTCCGGACTTCACCAAGTTCTGGTTCGAAACCCCGGACAAGGACAGCACCCGCTTCGTGGTCTATGCCTTGCTCGACTCACCGAGCGCCACCGGCGCCTACCGCTTTGATATCGATTGCCAGGCCGAACGCGTGGTCATGGACGTCGACGCCCACGTCAATGCGCGCACCGCCATCGAACAACTGGGTATTGCCCCGATGACCAGCATGTTCAGCTGCGGCACCCACGAACGGCGCATGTGCGACACCATCCACCCGCAGATCCACGACTCGGACCGGCTGGCCATGTGGCGTGGCAATGGCGAGTGGATCTGCCGCCCGCTGAACAATCCGGCCACCCTGCAGTTCAATGCGTTCGCCGACAAGGATCCGAAGGGCTTCGGCCTGGTCCAGACCGACCACGAATTCGACAGCTATCAGGACACCGTCGACTGGTACAGCAAGCGCCCGAGCCTGTGGGTCGAACCGACCACCGCCTGGGGTGAAGGCTCCATCGACCTGCTGGAAATCCCGACCACGGGTGAGACCCTGGACAACATCGTGGCCTTCTGGACCCCGAAAAAACCAGTGGCCGCCGGCGACTCCCTGAACTACGGCTACAAACTCTACTGGAGCGCCCTTCCACCGGTGGGCACGCCGTTGGCACGGGTCAATGCGACGCGTTCGGGCATGGGTGGCTTCACCGAAGGCTGGGCGCCGGGCGAGCACTACCCGAAGGTCTGGGCGCGCCGCTTTGCCGTCGACTTCAACGGCGGTGGACTGGATCGCTTGCCGGCGGGCACCGGCATCGAACCGGTGGTCACCGCCTCGAACGGCCAGATCAAGGACTTCAACGTGCTGGTGCTCGATGACATCAAGGGCTATCGGATCACCTTTGACTGGTTCCCGACCAACGACAGCGTGGAGCCGGTTGAGCTGCGGTTGTTCATCCGTACCCATGACCGCACATTGAGCGAGACCTGGCTGTACCAGTACTTCCCGCCGGCACCCGAGAAGCGCACGTATCCGGATTGGCCGGCAGCGTAAGACCGCGACGCCCGCCAGACAAGACAAAGCCCCGGCCAACTGACCGGGGCTTTGTTTTTACCGCTTCATTCAATCGCGCAAATCCGACTCATGAATCGGCTGATCCCGATGGGTTGCCCGTTGATATTGCGACGGCCAGATCGCTTTGTGCCCTCCCAGATCATCGTCGGCATGCAGCGGCCAGTAAGGGTCGCGCAACAGTTCACGGGCAAGCAGGATGATATCGGCCTGACAGGTGCGCAGAATGTGTTCGGCCTGCGCCGGCTCGGTGATCAATCCGACAGTGCCGGTGGCAATCCCGGACTCCTTGCGCACGCGCTCGGCGAAACGTGTCTGATACCCCGGCCCGGTCGGAATCTCGGCATTGACCGCGGTCCCGCCCGACGACACATCGATCAGATCCACCCCCAGTGCTTTCAAGCGTCGCGCCAACTCCACGGTCTCATCCGGGTTCCAGCCATCCTCGACCCAATCGGTCGCCGATACCCGCACAAACAATGGCAACGCCTCGGGCCAGATGGCACGAACCGCCTCGGTCACTTGCAGCACCAGGCGAATACGGTTTTCGAACGAGCCACCGTACTGGTCGCGTCGCTGGTTGCTCAAGGGCGACAGGAACTGATGCAGCAGATAGCCGTGAGCAGCATGCACTTCGACCACTTTGAAACCGGCGACCAGCGCACGCTTGGCGGCGTCGACGAAGGCCTGGATCACCTCGTGGATCTGTGCTTCGCTCAGTTGCGTCGGCGCGGTGTGTTCGGGGTCGAAGGCAATCGGCGACGGGCCGACCGGAATCCAGCCGCCATCGGCCGGTTTGACGCTGCCATGTGTGCCCAGCCATGGCCGGTGAGTGCTGGCCTTGCGTCCGGCGTGCGCCAGTTGGATACCGGCTACCGCGCCCTGGGCGGTGATGAAGCGCGTGATGCGCTGCAGGGGTTCGATCTGCGCGTCGTTCCACAGGCCCAGGTCCTGGGCCGTAATGCGGCCATCGGCGGTAACGGCCGTGGCTTCCGTAAACACCAGGCCGGCTCCGCCCACGGCGCGACTGCCGAGGTGCACCAGGTGCCAGTCATTGGCCAGGCCATCGACACTGGAGTACTGGCACATCGGCGATACCGCGATGCGGTTGAGCAGGGTCAATTGACGCAGGGTGTAGGGTTCAAGCAGCAGACTCATGGGGCACCTCTCGAATCAGTGGGCAGGCTCCAGGGTTCTGTTTGAAAAGTCGACGAGTGACAGAAAAGGATGCGGCACCCGCCCCCGCGGGCAAAAAATGGACGATACGTCACAAGGCCAATCAAGCAGTGTTTAGAGCCTAGTCCACATCGGCGGATGAGGGAGGACTGGATGCTGACGCAGATCGGACGTGGCGAGGAGCACGCTCGCTCGCCACAAAAGCGTTACCGGGGCTCGATGTGGGCAATCATCAACTGGACGGTTTCCTGGCCGCGGAACTCGTTGACGTCGAGCTTGTACGCCAGTTCGACCCAGCGGATGGTCGGGTTTGGCCAGATGTCACGGTCGATACCAAAGGCAATACCGTCAAGCTTCACCGAGCCACATTCGCTTTTGAGTACCACCTTCAGGTGCCGCTCGCCCACCACCCGTTGCTCGACCAGCTGGAACACCCCGTGGAACAGTGGCTCCGGGAAGTGCTGGCCCCAGGGGCCGGCATGGCGCAAGGCACGGGCCAGTTCCAGGTGAAACTCTTCGACGGCCAGGGTGCCGTCAGACAGCAGCCGGCCCGTCAGGTCCTCTTCGCGCATTTGCCGACGCACCTCGGCATCAAACGCTTCGGCGAACAGGGGGAAGTTCTCCTGCGGCAACGTCAGGCCCGCCGCCATGGCGTGGCCGCCGTACTTGCTGATCAGTGTTGGATGCTGGGCCGCCACCACGCTCAGCGCGTCACGGATATGAAAGCCTTGCACCGAGCGCCCCGAGCCCTTGAGCAGGCCGTCACCCGCATCGGCAAAGGCAATGGTCGGACGGAAATAGCGCTCTTTCATGCGCGAGGCGAGGATCCCGATAACCCCCTGGTGCCACTCCGGATCGAACAGGCACAAACCGAACGGCATGGACTCCAGCGGCAGGTCCTTGAGCTGGGCCAGGGCTTCGCGCTGCATGCCCTGCTCAATGGACTTGCGGTCCTGATTCATCCCATCCAGTTGCGCGGCCATGTCACGCGCAGCACCCACATCGTCGGTGAGCAGGCATTCGATGCCCAGGCTCATGTCGTCCAGGCGCCCCGCCGCGTTCAGGCGTGGCCCGAGGATGAACCCAAGGTCAGTGGAGGTGATGCGTGAATGATCGCGCTTGGCTACCTCCAGGATCGCCTTGATCCCCGGCCGGGCACGACCGGCTCGAATCCGTTCCAGGCCCTGATGCACCAGAATGCGGTTATTGGCATCCAGCGGCACCACGTCGGCCACACTGCCCAGCGCCACCAAGTCGAGCAGCTCGCCGATGTTGGGTTGCGGTGTGCTCTCGTACCACCCCAGGCTGCGCAAACGTGCGCGCAAGGCCATCAGTACGTAGAAAATAACCCCGACACCGGCCAATGCCTTGCTCGCGAATCCGCAGCCCGGCTGGTTCGGGTTGACGATGGCATCCGCCAGCGGCAGTTCGTCGCCGGGCAAGTGGTGATCGGTGACCAGCACCTTGAGCCCGGCCTGCTTCGCCGCGGCCACCCCTTCAACGCTGGAAATGCCGTTATCCACAGTGATCAGCAGCTGGGGTTGACGCTGCAAGGCCACCGCGACGATTTCCGGCGTCAAGCCATAGCCGTACTCGAAACGGTTGGGCACCAGATAATCGACGTGGGCAGCCCCCAGCAAGCGCAAACCCAGCAAACCGACCGTGCTGGCCGTAGCACCATCGGCGTCGAAATCGCCAACGATCAGAATCCGCTGGCGTTGTTCCAGGGCCGTCACCAGCAGGTCCACCGCCGCCTCAATGCCCTTGAGCTGCTGGTACGGGATCAAGCGCGCCAGGCTCTTGTCCAGTTCGGTCTCAGACTGCACGCCCCGTGCCGCGTACAGACGGGTCAACAGCGGCGGCAGATCACCGAGAAACGGCAGGGTGGCGGGTAGCTGGCGAGGTTCGATACGCATGGGGTGGCAGGTGCTTCTCTTCAATACGTGGGATAAAACCGGATGACACAACGAGCTGACGGCGAATCAATCAGCCGCGTTCGCCCGCCAACCATTGCAACTGGACTTCGTGCTGACCGCGGTCATCGGTGACGAAAATCGTCCCTTCGCTGATCATCACGTCCCACTTGATGACGCGGGGCATGTCCTTGGCCAGGGTTTCCAGCACTTCCTGGGGAACGGCCGCAATGTTGACGTTCTTCAGGTTCTTGACCGCCGGCACCACTTTGCCTTCCCAGACACGCAGGCTGCCGTAAGCCAGCAGGCTGGTGCGTTCGGTACGACGCGAGCACCAGGTCAGGCGATCGGCGTCTGGCTGGCCGACTTCGATCCAGTGCAGTACACGGTCGTCCAGGCTCTTTTCCCACAGGGCCGGCTCGTCCACTTCCGACAGACCACGACCAAAGGACAGCTGTTCGTTGTACCAGAGGGCGTAGGCCAGCAACCGCACGGTCATGCGTTCTTCGGTTTCCGAAGGGTGGCGGGCAATGGTCTGCTTGACGCTCTCGTACACGCTGCGGTCGAGGTCGGTGAGGTTCAGTTCAAACTTGTAGGTCGTGGACGGCTGGGCCATGAACGGGCTTCTTGATACGAGGAAAGGCGGCAAGTCTAACCGATGCGTGGGCGATGAGGGCCGGGCTATGTTAAAACGCTTCATCGACTCCGTCTTTGTCCTACAGGATCACCCATGCCGCTCACCGCCAAACCGCTTGCCGGCCTGAAAGTCATCGAACTCGGCACCTTGATTGCCGGACCCTTCGCTTCGCGCATTTGCGCCGAGTTCGGCGCCGATGTGACCAAGATCGAGTCCCCGGACGGCGGTGACCCGTTGCGCAAGTGGCGCAAACTCTACGAAGGCACCTCGTTGTGGTGGTTTGTCCAGGCGCGTAACAAGAAGTCCCTCACCCTGAACCTCAAGCACCCGGACGGCCTGGCGATCCTCAAGCAGTTGCTCACTGAAGCCGACATCCTGATCGAAAACTTTCGCCCCGGCGTGCTGGAAAAGCTGGGCCTTGGCTGGGACGTCCTGCACGCGCTGAACCCGAAGCTGGTGATGGTTCGCCTGTCGGGTTTCGGGCAAACCGGACCGATGAAAGACCAGCCGGGGTTTGGCGCAGTCGGTGAGTCCATGGGCGGGTTGCGCTACATCACCGGCTTCGAAGACCGCCCGCCAGTGCGTACCGGGATCTCCATCGGCGACTCGATTGCCGCGCTCTGGGGGGTGATTGGGGCGTTGATGGCCTTGCGTCATCGCGAGGTCAATGGTGGCCAGGGGCAAGTCGTCGACGTGGCACTGTACGAAGCGATCTTTGCCATGATGGAAAGCATGGTGCCGGAGTTCGACGTGTTCGGGTTCATCCGCGAACGCACCGGCAACATCATGCCCGGCATCACGCCCTCCTCCATCCACACCAGCGCCGACGGTAAACACATCCAGATCGGCGCCAACGGCGATGCAATCTTCAAGCGTTTCATGCAGGCCATCGGCCGCGACGACCTGGCCAAGGATCCGGCCCTGTCCAGCAACGATGGCCGTGACAGCCGTCGTGACGAGCTGTATGGGGTCATTGACCGGTGGGTCGGCTCGCTGCCGCTCGATCACGTGATCGAACAGTTGAACCAGGCCGAAGTCCCCGCCAGCCGGATCTTCAGCGCCGAGGACATGTTCAGCGACCCGCAATTTCTCGCCCGGGAAATGTTCCTGCAAGCCAAACTGCCCGATGGCAAGGACTTCAAGATGCCAGGGATCGTGCCCAAGCTGTCGGAAACGCCAGGGACGTGCGAGTGGGTCGGCGCCGAGCTAGGCGAACATAATGCGCAGGTACTGCGCGAGCTTGGCTATGACGCGGCACAGATCGCGCGACTGCGCGAAGACGGGGCTATCTAGCCTGAACAGGGTGTCATCGATCTGCCGGGGCCTGCGGGTGCCGGGCATGGCCGCGCTCCTGGCCTGCCTGCTGGTTTTTTCCGATGCAGTGCACGCCAGGGAGGTACTGACCTGGCTGCTGCGGGACTTACCGCCGCTGACGATTTTCGAAGGCCCCCAGAAAAACCAGGGCGCAATTGACCGGTTCATGCCGCTGTTGATTGCCGGCCTGCCCGAATATGAACAGCGGATCATGCGGGTCAATCGCGCACGTGGCATGCAAATGCTGCTGGAGCCAGGGTTCACCTGCGACCCCTCTCTGCTCTGGAGCCCGGAGCGGGCGCAACGGCTTGCCTTCTCCATCCCGGCTTATCGAATCCGCAGCAACGGCATTGTGATACGCCAACAGGACCGTGGACTACTCGCCCCGTACCTCATCGACAACCAGGTTGACCTGACGCTGTTACTGGCGCGTGAAAACGGCAAGCTCGGCGTGGTCGCCGAGCGCAGTTATGGCCAGGTGGTCGATCGCATCCTGCAACAGGCGCCGAACAACAGCCTGTCATCCCATTACGGCAACGATGCCTTGGGTAGCCTACTGCAAATGCAGCGCCTGGGGCGTTTGTCTGTGTTGCTGGGCTATTGGCCGGAAATCCGCTATCAGGCGCAACAGCAAGGCATATCGCCCGATGAGCTGGAGTTCTACGGGATTCGCGGCACAGACAAATACCAATCGATCCACATTGCATGCTCGGACACCCCGCTGGGTCGTCAGGCCATCCAGGGTATCAACGCGACCCTACGGGAGCTGAGGCAGAACCGGCTGGTGGAATTTTACGCGCAGTGGCTCGACCCGCAGATGCGTGACGAATACCGGGAGGACACCTGGACCTTTTTTCAGGAGCAAACGCCCTGAGCAAATGCCGGACAAAAAGAAACCCCGAGCAGTGGGGAGACAACTCGGGGTTAAACGTGGTCTGCAAGGACCCGTACAACAAGTGACAAGCACCGGAGCACAATGCTTGATCTTGTTGATACGGGGTCTGACTAACGGGATGTCGAGAAGGTTCCCGCAAAAAAACATTCAGCTTCTGACAGCAGGACACCCGTCTTGCGTAGCGGTGCGCGTAGCTGCAATGACGCAGGGCTCCAGTCGCCCTTCGGCGATCAGTACATCACGGTGCAAACCATCGACGACGTCCGTCAGCAAGCGCTTATCGGTGAACTGCACCTGATTGAACTCACGTTCAACCACGATGGCGCCAACGGTACTCCTCAAGGTCACCAGGCATTGGCCGTGGGTCCCCGATGGAGTCAGTGTCACCTGATACGGACTCAGCGCTTCACCCATCAACAGGCTGATTCTTTCCATCTCGATCACCACTCAATAGTCCGCAAACGAAGTGCCTGGTCGCCAGAGCATGCACGGAAAAGATGACAGTAAAAAAACGCCCCCGACGTCAGACAGGCTCATGACACCGAGGTCCGCGGGGAGCCGTCCAGCCCCCCACGACACCTCGCAGCGCACCATCGGCGCCGTAGAACGGAACAGTCCATTGATAGACAATTCTGTTACCGCTCTTGAACATCAATTGGCGTTCGACGAAATGCCCCTTGCGGCTGCTGAGCTGCTCCATGAGCTCGGCGTGCAGCAGGGCGGCGGTCGAGGCCGGCAACACATCGACCTCTGTCAACCGCTTGCCTTGCACCCGGTCAAAACGGGTCGACAGGCGCTCTTCATAACTTTTGTTGCACAGGATCAACCGCCCCTCCAGATCCCGTACAAAAACCGGATCGGGCATGGCATTGATCAAGGCGCTCTGAAAGGCGAACTGGTCGCTGAGCTCCCGTTCGGCGGCGAGTCGTTGCTCGACCTGTTGGCTCAGGCGCCGGTTCCACCTCCATGAAATCAATCCGAACAGGCTGACGAACAGCAGCCCCCAGCCGCCCCACTGGTAAAACCGCTGCCACGGTGATGGCGCCGGGCCAGGGACCAGGCCGTCCAGCCACGTCATCCGGATAGCCCGCAACTCGGCGGGCGGGAACGCTTCAAGGGCCTTGTTGAGGATACTCAACAGTTGCGGCTGGCCCTTGCGCAAGGCCAAGTGGTCTGCCTCCCACTTGCCCTCCAGGCTTGAGCCGATTGCCAGTCGCCCGACCGGGAACAGGTAGGCGCTGTTTGCATTTTCAATGGTTGCGTAGGCTTCGCCACTTTCCACCCATGCGCGGGCTTCTGCGTAGGTCTTGACCGAGTGCAAGCGAATCTGCGGGTAATCACGCCGGATGCCGGCTTCCAGTGCATGTCGGGTCGGCAGCACCAGGACCTTGCCTGAGAGCTCTTCCAGCGAATGGACAGGGTGGGCTCCCGCCTGCGTGACAAACATCCAGCCAGCGCCGCCAAAGGCATGACTGAAGTCGAGGAAGTCCCTGCGCTCGTCGGTTCCGGCCAGCGTGGTGCTCATGTCCGCCCGACCGCTTTCCAGCAACCCCAGCAGATGCTCGGTGGAAAAGGACTCCTCATGAACAAACTGCAGCCCCGTCATCCGTGAAAGGCGCGTGAGGATATCGTTATTCAGACCACTCCATTGACCCTGTTCATCCTTGAACAGGTACACCGGGGACTGCACCGATGCGACGATCACCTGGCGGTTTTCGGCAATCCATTGAAGCTCCCGAGGCGTCAGCACAAAGGGCTTTGGGGCGGCTGAGGTGCCGACGTCCAAGGCACCTGGCTGCCCGGCCAATCCCCATCGACTCAATCCAAGGACAGCCAGTAGCAATGCCCAACACCAGACGGGTTTTAATCCTGTGAAAACCGACATGCCCACTTCCTTCTCAATCACTCACCCGTCCTTGAGGGGCGAAACTTCGATCAGTGTGGCATGCAGAAATGAAGAAGCCCGTCAGGTGACGGGCTTCAAAATGTGACAGATCTTTACCGATCAGAGTGGCTTGCCGCGGTTGCCATGCTGACTGACAAAGGCCTGTACGGCTTTCAGGTCATTTGGCAGAACGGTGCAGCGCTCATCCCGCTCGAACAAATCAGAAAGATGAGCAGGCAGTTCAAGCGCTTTTCCTACGCCGGCTTTTTCGACCGCTTCCGGGAACTTGACCGGATGGGCCGTGCCCAGAACCACCATTGGAATATCCAGGCTGCGTCGGCACTCACGGGCTGCCTTGACGCCGATGGCGGTGTGCGGATCCAGCAGCTCGCCCGTCTGGGCGAAGACTTCAGCGATGGTTTCGCACGTTTGCGCATCGTCCACGGCCAGGGAATCGAAGAGTTTGCGCGCCTCGGTCCAGCGCTCCTGTTCGACGCTGAAACCACCACCTTGCTTGAAGGTGTCCATCAAGCCCGCAATCGCTGCACCATTACGACCATGCAGGTCGAACAGCAGGCGCTCGAAGTTCGACGACACCATGATATCCATGGACGGCGACAGCGTGGCGTGCAGGGTTTCCTTGACGTACTGGTTGCCGCTCATGAAGCGATGCAGGATGTCATTGCGGTTGGTGGCGACGATCAACTGGTTGATCGGCAGCCCCATGTTGCGTGCCAGGTAGCCGGCGAAAATATCGCCGAAGTTGCCGGTCGGTACCGAGAATGACACCGAACGCGCCGGGCCACCAAGCTGCAGGGCGGCATGGAAGTAGTAAACGATCTGGGCCATGATCCGCGCCCAGTTGATCGAGTTCACCGCCACCAGACGCGTGCCTTTGAGGAAGCTCTGGTCGGCGAAGCTGGCCTTGACCATTTCCTGGCAGTCATCGAAGTTGCCTTCGATGGCGATGTTGTGGATGTTGTCGCCGAACAGTGTGGTCATCTGCCGGCGCTGCACTTCCGAGACACGGTTGTGCGGGTGCAGGATAAAGATATCGACGTTATCGCAGTGTTTGCAGCCCTCGATGGCCGCCGAGCCGGTATCACCCGAGGTAGCCCCCACGATGACCACACGCTCGCCGCGTTTTTCCAGCACGTAGTCAAGCAGGCGACCGAGCAGTTGCAGGGCAAAGTCCTTGAATGCCAGGGTCGGGCCGTGGAACAGCTCCAACACCCATTCATTGCCGTTCAGCTGGCGCAGCGGTGCTACCGCGTTATGGGAGAAGGCACCGTAGGTGGCTTCCAGAATCTTTTTGAAGTCGGCATCCGGAATACTGCCGGCAACAAACGGGCGCATCACCCGGAAAGCCAGCTCGTGATACGGCAAGCCCGCCCAGGAAGCGATTTCCTCCTGGGTGAAGCGTGGCAGGTTTTCCGGCACGTACAGGCCGCCGTCGCTGGCCAGGCCAGCCAACAATACGTCTTCGAAATTCAGGGCCGGTGCCTGGCCGCGGGTACTGATATAGCGCATAAGATCAAACCTTCGGTTTGGGCTTCAAGCTGCAAGCTGCAAGCTGCACGTCAAAAGCGATTGGCCTTTGTTTGCAGTTTGCGGCTTGTAGCTTGCCGCTGTGTTGATTGCTTTTACTTGCAGCTTGGAGCTAGACGCTGCAGCGGCTTCAGTTCAAATGCTCGACGCGGATCCGTACGACCGGGCCGACCACGTCTTGCAAGGCTTCCAGGGCGGCGATCGCATCATTCATGTGCTGTTCCAGCACACGATGCGTCAGCAGGATCATAGGCACCAGACCGTCGTGTTCTTCGACTTCCTTTTGCATGATCGATTCGATGTTGATGCCACGCTCCGACAGGATGCTCGCCACCTGGGCCAGTACGCCTGGATGGTCCTTGGCCTGGATACGCAGGTAGTAGGCACTCTCGCAGGCTTCGATCGGCAGGATCGGGTGAGCCGACAGCGAATCCGGCTGGAAGGCCAGGTGCGGCACACGGTTCTCCGGGTCGCTGGTCATGGCGCGAACCACGTCCACCAGGTCGGCAATCACCGACGAAGCGGTCGGTTCCATGCCGGCACCGGCACCGTAGAACAGGGTCGAACCGGCCGCATCGCCGTTGACCATCACCGCGTTCATCACACCGTTGACGTTGGCGATCAGGCGATCGGCCGGGATCAGGGTCGGGTGTACACGCAGCTCGATGCCACTGGCGGTGCTGCGAGCCACGCCCAGGTGCTTGATGCGATAGCCCAGGGCTTCGGCGTAGTTCACGTCAGCGGTGGTCAGCTTGGTGATGCCTTCGGTGTAAGCCTTGTCGAATTGCAGCGGAATACCAAAGGCAATGGACGCCAGGATGGTCAGCTTGTGCGCGGCATCGATGCCTTCGACGTCGAAGGTAGGATCGGCTTCGGCATAACCCAGGGCCTGGGCTTCGGCGAGCACGTCTTCAAAGGTACGGCCCTTCTCACGCATTTCGGTGAGGATGAAGTTGCCGGTGCCGTTGATGATGCCGGCGACCCAGTTGATGCGGTTGGCCGACAGGCCTTCACGAATCGCCTTGATCACTGGAATGCCACCGGCTACTGCCGCTTCGAACGCCACGATCACGCCCTTCTCGCGCGCCTTGGCGAAAATTTCATTACCGTGAACGGCAATCAATGCCTTGTTCGCGGTGACCACATGCTTGCCATTCTCGATGGCCTTGAGTACCAGCTCGCGGGCAACGGTGTAGCCGCCCATCAGCTCTATGACGATGTCGATCTCAGGGTTCGTGGCCACTTCGAAGACATCGTTGGTAATCGCAATACCGGTCGTTTGGAACTGAGGCTTTGGCGTGCGCATGGCAATTTGTGCCACTTCGATTCCACGCCCGGCACGACGAGCAATTTCCTCGGCGTTGCGCTGAAGTACGTTGAAGGTACCGCCACCGACGGTCCCTAACCCACAGATGCCTACTTTGACCGGTTTCACTGTGAACTCCCCATAAAACGGCCGACTCAAGGTCGGCCGTGGAAAACAGCCACACGGTGTGCGGCTCTCTATTAATGGAACGCCGACGTCTGTCGTCGCACCATGATCGTCAAAGGCTTACCGTGACGACACAGGATTATTTCGCACCCAACGCCAGTTTGGCGATTTGTGGTGCTGGCTGGTAGCCCGGAATCACCTGGCCATCGGCCAAAACGATGGCCGGTGTACCGTTCACACCGATAGACTGACCCAGGGCGAACTGTTTGGAAACCGGGTTGGCGCATTTCGCAGCCTTGATTTCCTTGCCTTCCACCATCTTGTCCATGGCGGCTTTCTTGTCAGCGGAGCACCAGACGGCCTGCAGCTGTTCGTCGCCCGGCGAGCCAAGGCCCTGGCGCGGGAATGCAACATAACGCACTTCGACGCCCATTTTGTTCAAGGCCGGCACTTCAGCGTGCAATTTGTGGCAATAAGGGCACGTCGTATCGGTGAACACGGTGATGTGCGTCTTGGTTTCACCGATAGCCGGGTAAACCACGGTTTCAGCAACCGGAATGCCATTGATCAGCTTGGCGATACCCAGGCGTTCGGTTTTCTCGGTCAGGTTGACCGGCTTGCCGTCCTTGAGCTGGAACAGGTAGCCCTGAACAATGTACTGACCATCAGCGCTGGCGTACAGGACACGACTGCCCTTGAGTTTGACTTCGTAGAGACCGGCCAGCGGGCTGGCGGTGATGGATTCGATCGGCGTGTCGAGCGCGAGGCTTTCCAGGCTTTTACGAATGGCTTTGTCGGCCGCATCATCGGCGACGGCAAAGGTGCTGACCAACGCAATGATTGCGGCGGCGAATATCTGGGTCAGACGCATGAGAACTCCTGAAGGCGGACAAATGGGTCGGTTAGAACGCCCGTACCGGGACACCGGGTCATAACCGTCCATCGTGCAAACCGGCAAAGCCTATCACATAAGGCCAGCGTGGCCGACTGTGGCTGACGTAAGACATTGTGGCAGGCACAGACCTCTGTGGGAGCAAGCCGGGCAGCGTTCCGCTTGTTCGCCCCCACAAAAAGCAGGCCTCGGACTGATCAGCCGCGAGGGTGATGCCTGGCATGCAGGTCCTGCAGGCGTGCCCGGGCAACGTGGGTATAGATCTGCGTGGTCGACAGGTCGCTGTGGCCAAGCAACATCTGCACCACCCGCAGGTCGGCGCCATGGTTGAGCAAATGGGTGGCGAAGGCATGGCGCAAAGTATGGGGCGACAGGGATTTGCCGATGCCGGCAACCTGGGCCTGGTGCTTGATGCGATGCCAAAACGTCTGCCGGGTCATCTGCTCACCGCGAAGGCTGGGGAACAGCACATCACTGGGACGCCCGCCAAGCATTTCGCCACGACCATCGCGCAGGTAGCGTTCGACCCAGACTATCGCTTCCTCCCCCATCGGCACCAGGCGCTCCTTGCTGCCCTTGCCCATCACCCGCAGCACGCCCTGGCGCAGGTTGACCTGCTCCAGCGTCAGACTGACCAACTCGGTGACGCGCAAGCCACAGGCATACAGGACCTCCAGCATGGCGCGGTCGCGCTGACCGATCGCTTCGCTCAAGTCAGGTGCCGCCAGCAAGGCCTCCACATCGGCTTCGGACAACGACTTGGGCAGCGGCCTGCCCAGCTGTGGCATGTCGACCTGTAATGTCGGGTCCACCATGATCAGCTTTTCGCGCAACAGATAACGATAGAATCCACGCACTCCGGAAAGAAATCGAGCCGTGGACCGGGGTTTGTAGTGCTGTTCGAGGCGCCAGGCCAGGTGATCGAGAATCAACTCGCGACCCGCGTTGGGCAGTTCAATCCCCTGCTCCTGAAGCCAGCCGTTGAACAGTGATAAATCACTGCGATAGGCATCCCGGGTGTTATCGGAAAGTCCCTTTTCCAACCACAAGGCGTCGAGAAACTGGTCTATCAATGGGTGTTCGATGGCGGGCATGGGTACTCAAGACACGCAGGCCAGGGCTGCGCGCAAAAAAGAATGAACGATAAAAAACCACCGCTAGTCTTTCATAGCCGGCGAACTCAAGGAACAGGGAGCATCAATGAACGAGCAGCAAATTCTATTGGCCTTCGGTGGCATCGGCGCGGCGGCGCTAGGCTGCCAATGGCTGGCTTGGCGCCTGAAACTGCCGGCCATCCTGTTTCTGCTGCTCAGTGGCATTCTGGCAGGCCCGGTGCTGGGCTGGCTGGATCCGCAGGAGATGTTCGGTCCCTTGCTGATGCCACTGGTTTCACTGGCGGTGGCGCTGATTCTGTTCGAAGGCAGCCTGACACTGCATCTGTCGCAGTGGCGTGAAATCGGCAGCGTCGTGCACCGCCTGGTGACCCTTGGCGCACTGTCGACCTGGGTCGTGATCGCCGTCGCCACCCACTGGTTGCTGGGTTTCGACTGGCTGCTGGCCATTCTGTTCGGCAGCCTGACCCTGGTTACCGGCCCCACCGTGATCGTGCCGATGCTGCGCGTGGTGCGCCCCAACGCCTCGATTGCCAACATCCTGCGCTGGGAGGGCATTGTCATCGACCCGATTGGCGCGCTGCTCGCCGTGGTGGTCTACAGCTTCATCATCGCCAGCGGTGCAGGCCAAGGCCTCCAGCAAAGCCTGTTGACGTTCGGCGGAGTCATTCTATGTGGCAGCCTGTTCGGGATCGCCGGTGGCTGGGCGCTGGGCACCGTCATCCGTCGGCAATGGTTGCCGGAATACCTGCACAACCTGGCGGCGCTCGCAGCGGTACTGGGGATATTCATTGCCGCGAATGAAACGATGAGTGAGTCAGGCTTGCTGGCGGTGACCTTGATGGGCATGTGGCTGGCCAACATGAAGGGTGTGGACGTACGGCATATCCTGCACTTCAAGGAAAACCTCAGCGTGCTGCTGATTTCGGGGCTGTTCATTCTGCTGGCGGCGCGCCTGGACCTTTACGCCATGATCACCCTCGGGCCGTTCGTGCTGATCCTGCTGCTGGTGATTCAGTTTATCGCCCGACCGTTGAACGTTGTGCTATCGACCTTTGGCTCAAACCTGAACTGGCGCGAGCGCGCCCTGCTGGCCTGGATTGCCCCTCGGGGGATTGTCGCGGCGGCCGTATCGGCGATCTTTGCCATCCGCCTGCATGAAGCCGGCCATCAAGGGGCCCTGCTGCTGGTTCCCCTGACCTTTGCCGTGATCATTGGCACGGTGGTGCTGCAAAGCGCCACTGCCCGCCCGCTCGCCCGCTTGCTCAAAGTCGCCGAGCCTGCTCCGAGCGGCTTCCTGATCGTGGGCGCCAACAGTCCTTCGCGAACCCTCGGCAAAGCGTTGCAACAATTGGGGTGTCGCGTGCTGCTGACCGACTCGAGCTGGGAAAACATTCGCGCGGCACGCATGGAAGGTTTGCCTACTTACTTCGGTAACCCGGCCTCGCAACACGCCGATGCCCACCTGGACCTGGTCGGCCTCGGTCATCTGCTGGCGCTGTCCCCCTCGGGGGAACTGAACACGCTGGCGTCCATGCGTTTTCGCCATGAGTTCGGCCATCAGCGCATGTTCTCCCTGGCCAGCGGCCAGGAAAGCCGGCGCACCGACAAGCACCGGGCCAGTCACGAACATCGCGGGCAACTGCTGGGCAGTCAGGTGCTGACGTACACCAAGCTGGCCAGCCTGCTCGGCCAGGGCGCCGAACTCTACACCACCCAACTGACAGACGGCTTTGGCTGGGCGGACTACCAGGCGCTGCATGGCGATCGCGCCACACTGCTGTTCGCCCGCGACACCGCTGGCTGGGTGCATGTGGTGACACCCGACAGCCTGCTCAAACCGGCAGCCGGCTGGACACTGGTGGCCTTGATCCAACCCGAGACTAGCAACGCCTGACCGATTGCCGCGTGGTTTCGGGTCAGGCCGCAAATCCGGGTAACACGGGCACCGGGCGCTTGTCCTCATCGATCGCGACAAAGCTGAACTGGCCATGGATGGCCTTTTCCCGACCGTCGCAACTCATACTCTCGACAAACACCTCGACCTCGACCTTGAGGCTGGTGTTGCCGACCTTGATCACTCGCCCCACCAACTCGACGATGGAACCGGCTGCAATCGCATGATTGAAGTCGATACGATCGGTGGATACGGTCACCAATGGCAAGCGGCAGAAGCGGGTGGCGGCGATGAACGAGACTTCGTCCATCCAGGCCAGTGCCGTACCGCCGAACAGGGTGTTGTGGTGATTGGTGGTCGACGGGAAGACAGCTTTGGTGACGCGGGTTACCGAGAGTTCGGTGCGGCGTTCGATTTCTAGTTCACGGGGAGTCATGAGTCAGGCCTGGTACAGAGGTGCTGTGAATAAATTGCGGACAACAAAAAAGCAGCCCGTAGGCTGCTTTTTTCTGCATCGGAAGCTGGACTTAAGCCAGTTTTTCCTTGATGCGAGCTGCTTTACCCGACAGGTCGCGCAGGTAGTACAGCTTGGCTTTACGTACGTCACCGCGACGCTTGACAGCCATGCTGTCGATTTGCGGGCTGTAGGTCTGGAAAGTACGCTCTACGCCAACACCGTTGGAGATTTTACGAACGGTGAATGCACTGTTAACGCCGCGGTTACGCTTGGCGATTACAACGCCTTCGAACGCTTGCAGACGCGAACGGTCGCCTTCCTTCACTTTCACCTGAACGACAATGGTGTCGCCCGGGGCAAAGGTAGGGATCTCTTTGGTCATCTGCTCTGCTTCGAGTGCAAGGATGATTTTGTTAGTCATGCTGTGCTCCTAAGGTAAATCGTCGGATCTACCATCGATACGTTGTTAACTATCGTCCCGCTCGCGGATGTATTCCTCGAGCAGCTTCTTCTCTTCTCCAGAAAGCGAGCGGCTTTCCAGAAGATCGGCGCGTCGTTCAAAGGTCCTACCAAGGGACTGCTGTAAACGCCAACGCCGGATGTGCGCGTGATTGCCACTTAGCAACACGTCGGGAACACGCTGATCCGCATACACCTCCGGTCGGGTGTAGTGCGGGCAATCCAGCAGACCATCCGTAAAGGAATCTTCCTCGGCGGAGTCCGCATGCCCTAAAGCTCCAGGCAGCAGTCGCGTAACCGCGTCAATCAGGACCATCGCCGGCAGCTCACCGCCAGACAGTACATAGTCACCAATCGACCACTCTTCATCGACATGAGCTTCAATAAACCGCTCGTCAATGCCTTCATAGCGGCCGGCAATCAGGATTAATGCTTCCTCATTCGCCAACCCGCGTACCGCCGACTGAGTCAGTTGACGGCCTTGGGGCGACAGGTAAATTACCTTCGCCGCCTCCCCGGCTGCTGCCTTGGCCTGAACCAGAGCATCTTCCAGGGGCTTGATCTTCATCACCATGCCCGGGCCACCGCCAAATGGGCGATCGTCCACAGTGTGATGTCGATCCGTTGTGTAGTCTCGCGGATTCCAACAGGTCAGCTGCAAGAGCCCCTGTTTCACCGCACGACTGGTGATGCCGTAGTCGCTGATGGCGGAAAACATCTCGGGAAACAGACTGATCACTTCGACGCGCAAGTTAGCCACGTTTAGAAGTCCGCGTCCCAATCCACCTTCATCTCGCCCGCCGCCAGGTCGACAGCCAACACACATTGCTCCGTATAGGGCAACAGGCGTTCGCGATCATCCAGGCTGCCAGCGCAAGGCTTGACCACCATGACATCGTTCGAGCCAGTCTCCAGCAGGTGATCGATTTTCCCGAGCAATTGCCCAAGGTGGTCGATGACCTTCAGACCTTCCAGCTGGTACCAGTAGTACTCGCCGTCGGTCAGATCAGGAAACAGGTTACGCGGCACGCAGATTTCAAAACCGGCCAGAAGACGAGCTTCTTCACGGTCATCGAGACCTTTGAGCTTTGTGACCAGAAACTTGCCGTTTTGTACACGGCCGCTGACCAGCTCTACCTGCCGTACATCGCCTTCGCGCCGCAGCGTCCAGGTTTTGTAGTCCAACAGGTTTCCAATCGGATCAGTAAAGGAAAAGACCTTCACTTCGCCGCGAACGCCATGTATTGAGTAAATCTTGCCGATAACGATCAAATCATCAGCAATGGCTGGCGTCGCGTTCATATTGCTCAGGCCGCAGCCTTAGCAGATTCCTTCAACAACTGAGCAACACGCTCAGAAGGTTGTGCACCAACGCTCAGCCAGTAGGCTACGCGCTCTTGGTTCACGGACAGACGGATTTCCTGACCACGAGCAACAGGGTTGAAGAAACCAACCTGTTCTTTGTGCGAACCGTCGCGCGGGTTGCGGCTGTCGGTTACGGTCAAGTGGTAGAACGGGCGCTTTTTGGAGCCGCCAAGGGCAAGACGGATTGTTAGCATGTGAACATAGTTCCTGTAGTCGGTGCTGCAAATCTAAATGCACAGCGGGCATAGGTGCCCGAAAGGCCGCATATTCTAAGGAATATCCGGACTTTTGCAAATGACTTTTTCCGGCGCCTATAGGCATGCCATCCAGATTTGCGATAGAGCCGTTGCGAACAACGGCGAGTCAGCGCCCGCCAAGGCGGGCCACTGCTGGTCCCACGTCCGTGTGGGGACCGCGCCGACAGGTATGTCGACGCGAAATCTTTACATTTTCGGCATGCCGCCGCCGGGCAACATACCGCCCATGCCGCGCATCATTTTGGCCATTCCGCCCTTGGCGGAGAATTTCTTCATCATCTTCTGCATCTGCTTGTGCTGCTTGATCAAGCGACCGATGTCCTGCACCTGGGTACCCGAACCCATGGCGATACGGCGCTTGCGCGAACCACTGATCAGCTCAGGGTCACGGCGCTCAGCCGGGGTCATGGAGTTGATGATGGCTTCCATCTGCTTGAACTGCTTCTCTGCCGCGCCCTGGGCATTGCCCATTTGCGCCAGGTTCACACCGCCGATGTTCGGCAGCTTGTCCATGAGGCCGCCAAGGCCGCCCATGTTCTTCATCTGTTGCAACTGATCGCGGAAGTCTTCGAGGTCGAAGCCCTTACCCTTCTTTAATTTCTTGGCAAGCTTGTCGGCCTTGTCCTTGTCGAGGGTCTGTTCGGCCTGCTCGATCAGGCTGAGCACGTCGCCCATGCCCAGGATGCGCGAAGCAATACGCTCGGGGTGGAAGGGTTCGAGCGCTTCGGTCTTCTCGCCCATACCGATGAACTTGATCGGCTTGCCAGTGATGGCACGCACCGACAGCGCAGCACCGCCACGGGCATCACCGTCGACCTTGGTCAGGATCACACCGGTCAGCGGCAGCGCATCGCCAAAGGCCTTGGCCGTGTTGGCCGCGTCCTGACCGGTCATGGCGTCGACCACGAACAGGGTTTCAACCGGCTTGATCGCGGCATGCAGGGCCTTGATCTCGCCCATCATCTCTTCGTCGATGTGCAGGCGACCGGCGGTATCGACGATGACCACGTCGATGAACTTCAACTTCGCTTCTTTAATAGCCGCTTCAGCGATGTCGACCGGCTTCTGGCTCAGGTCGGACGGAAAGAAGGTGACGCCGATGTCGTTGGCCAGGGTTTCCAGCTGCTTGATCGCCGCGGGACGGTAAACGTCCGCGGACACCACCATCACCGACTTCTTCTTGCGCTCTTTAAGGAAGCGCGCGAGCTTGCCAGCGGTCGTGGTTTTACCGGCACCCTGCAGACCCGCCATCAAAACGACGGCCGGTGGCACGGCGCTCAGGTTCAGATCTTCGTTGGCCGCGCCCATCAGGCTTTCGAGTTCGGCTTGGACGATCTTCACGAAGGCCTGGCCTGGCGTCAGGCTGCGCGACACCTCGGTGCCGACAGCGCGCTCCTTGACCGAGTTGACGAAGTCTTTGACCACCGGCAAGGCGACGTCAGCTTCGAGCAACGCCATGCGCACTTCACGCAGGGTGTCTTTGATATTGTCCTCGGTCAGCTTGGCCTTGCCGGTGACATGGCGCAGCGTCTGCGAGAGACGGTCGGTTAAGTTTTCAAACATGCGCGATCCTTTCAGGCCCTATGGAGACCGAGGTAATGGCGGCCCAGACCGTGAAAAACATGTGCTCGGCGAGCCTGCGGCGTGGGCAGGTCGCGGATTATAGCGAAGACTGCGTCTGGCGCACACCCGCCGTCTGGTTGTGCGGTCTTTCATGCGACAAGGGTTGTATGCCAAACTCATTCTCTTTCGGGCTTGCCTAACAGGATTTATGCTCCCCTTGTCACCCAGTTTACTCACGACCCTCGCCGCCGCCTGCTTGTACGCCGCTGCGACCCTCTACCAAGGCTCTCGTCTGGCCGTAGGCGCCAAGGCGAACAAACGCCTGCTGGTCACGCTCGGCGTCCTCGCCGTCCTGACCCACAGCGCGAGCCTGCTTACCCACCTGATGACGCCGATCGGCCTGGGCCTGGACTTTTTCAGCGCCGCCAGCCTGATTGCCGCCGCCGTGATCGCCCTGACACTGCTGGCCTGCTCGCGCATCCCCGTGGAAAACCTGCTGTTGCTGCTGTTCCCGCTAGGGGTGACGACGGTGCTACTGGCGCAGTTCGCGCCATCGGGCACCGTGCAGGTGATCGACGAGGCGCCGGGGATTCTCGCGCATATCCTGCTGTCGATCCTGGCCTACGGCATGTTCACCATTGCGGTGTTCCAGGCCCTGCTGCTGCTGGTGCAAGACCACCAGCTCAAGCACAAGCACCCGTCCGGCCTGATCAGGAACTTCCCGCCGCTGCAAACCATGGAAAGCCTGCTGTTCGGCTTCCTCTGGGCCGGCTGGACCCTGCTGTCGCTGTCGCTGATCTCCGGCTGGCTATTCGTCGACAACCTGTTCGCCCAGCACCTGGTACATAAAACCCTGCTGGCCTGCCTGGCCTGGATTGTATTCAGCGTGCTGCTGTGGGGCCGTACTCGCCTGGGCTGGCGCGGGCACAAGGCCATTCGCTGGACCCTGGCCGGATTCTGCCTGCTGATGCTGGCCTACTTCGGCAGCAAGCTGGTCCGCGAATTCATCCTGCACATCTGACGGGCATTCGTTATGGATAACCTGCCCATAGGGCCATTGCTCGCCGTGCTGGCCCTGCTGATCCTCTGGTCGGGCCTGTTCACCGCCATCGAGGCCGCGCACCAGTACCTGCAGGCCCAGCGCATCGCCTCACGCTCAAGCGACAAGCCGGTCGCCAGACTCCGCTTCCCGCTCAGCAGCCTGCTGCTATGCAATACCCTGTGTCGCTCGCTGGTCGTGGTCATCAGCACCTTACTGGCCGTGTTCGGCTGGGCAGACAATGGTCCGTGGCTAGCCTGCCTGAGTGCCACCGCGGCCTTGCTGGTGTTCGCCGATTACCTGCCGCGCACCCTCGCCAGCCGCTACCCGGACACCGTGCTGATGCTGGGTAACACCCTGCTGGCCACGCCCCTGAAAATCATCTACCCGATCGCCTGGGCGCTCAGCGGTATCAGCCTGTTGCTGCTCAAGCCCTTCGCCCGCAAGGCCAAGGTTGTGCAGCAAAGCGATGAAGAGCCGGCCGCACCGCAGAACAGCGACAACGAACAGGAACACCCGGCATGCCGTCCGCACGCGCTGGCCGGCATTCATGCGCTGGACAACATTACGGTCAATGACATTCTGGTACCCCGCAGCGAAGTCGACGGCATCAACCTGGACGACCCGATCGAAGCGATCATCGAACAGTTGCGCGCCAACAAACGCACGCGCCTGCCGGTGTTTCACAGTGACATCAATCAGGTCGAGGCGGTGCTCAATACCCGGCAGATCCGTCATTTGCTGGCCGACGCCAGCCTGACCAAGGACGCTTTGCTGGCGGCCTGCCACGAACCTTACTTCGTTCCGGAAAGCACACCGCTGCAGCTGCAACTGCTGAACTTCCACAAACAGCAGCGCCGCCTGGGCATGGTGGTCGACGAATACGGTGAAGTGGAAGGTATCGTCACCCTGGAAGACATTCTCGAAGAAATCGTCGGTGAATTCGAAAGCCAGCACAGCCTCGACAACCCACACATTCACCCCCAGGCCGATGGCCGACTGGTGATCGACGGCGCGGCTTCCATCCGCGAGCTCAACAAGAGCCTGGGCTGGCACCTGCCAAGCGACGGTCCGAAAACCCTGAATGGCCTGGTGACCGAGGCGCTGGAAAGTATCCCGGACTGCCCGGTATGCCTGAAAATCGGCCGCTATCGCCTGGAAATCCTCGAAACCGAAGACAACCGTGTCAGCAAGGTACTGATCTGGCTGACGTCATCGGTGCCGACAGTACGCTGAGCCCCCTTGTTGAATCGTTAGCCTCCTTCCTATAATCGAAACGCTTACCCAAGCCCCCCCCGGAACGTGCTACCCGCACTCAGCGTCCGGCGGCCAGTCCATCGGCACCACCACGCAACCTTCCGGCGAACGCTCCTACCTTGAGCCTCTGCCGCGCCCCAACCCACATCCCTGGGTGTTTCAACCACAATAATTCGCTCCAACGGAGCACATGACTGTCAGGGATTACTGCATGACGACCAGCACGACTTATAGCGATACCGCACCCGCCCAACCGACGAACTCCGCCACCCGCGTGGCAACGGCCAGCTTCATCGGGACCGCCATCGAGTTCTACGACTTCTACGTGTACGCCACGGCGGCGGCCCTGGTGATCGGCCCGGTGTTCTTTCCGCAGACTTCCGGCACCGCCCAGATGCTCTCGGCCTTCCTGACCTTTGGCATCGCCTTCCTGGCCCGCCCCCTGGGCTCTGCACTGTTCGGCCACTTCGGTGACCGTATCGGGCGCAAATCCACCCTGGTGGCCTCGCTGCTGCTAATGGGCGTCTGCACCACGCTGATCGGCGTGCTGCCTGGTTACGACAGCATTGGCGCCTGGGCACCGATCCTGCTGTGTGTGCTGCGCTTCGGACAAGGCCTGGGACTGGGCGGTGAATGGGGCGGCGCGGCCTTGCTGGCCACCGAAAACGCCCCCAAGGGCAAGCGCGCCTGGTTCGGCATGTTCCCGCAACTGGGCCCTTCGATCGGTTTTCTCGCCGCCAACGGCCTGTTCCTGACCTTGGCCCTGACCCTGGACGACGAACAGTTCCGCTCCTGGGGCTGGCGCATTCCGTTCCTGCTGAGCGCCGCACTGGTGATGGTGGGCCTGTATGTACGCCTGAAACTGCACGAAACCCCGGTGTTCGCTAATGCGGTTGCGCGCCAGGAGCGGGTGAAAATCCCGCTGGTCGAGCTGTTCAGCCAGTATTGGGCACCGACCCTGCTGGGCGCGGCGGCGATGGTGGTCTGTTACGCGCTGTTCTACATCTCCACCGTATTCTCCCTGAGCTACGGTGTGTCGACCCTGGGTTACAGCCGCGAAACCTTCCTCGGCCTGCTGTGCTTTGCCGTGTTGTTCATGGCCGCGGCCACGCCTTTGTCAGCCTGGGCCAGCGACCGCTTCGGACGTAAACCGGTGTTGATCATCGGCGGCGTACTGGCCGTGCTCTCGGGCTTCACCATGGAACCCCTGCTGACCCACGGTACGACCTGGGGCGTAGCCCTGTTCCTGTGCATCGAGCTGTTTCTGATGGGTGTGACCTTCGCCCCGATGGGCGCGCTGCTGCCCGAGCTGTTTCCAACCCACGTGCGCTACACCGGCGCGTCAGCGGCCTACAACCTGGGCGGTATCGTGGGTGCCTCGGCAGCCCCGTTCTTCGCGCAGAAGCTGGTAGCGATGGGCGGCTTGAGTTGGGTGGGCGGCTATGTGTCTGCGGCAGCGGTGCTCAGCCTGATCGCTGTGCTGTGCCTGAAGGAAACGCGCAATAACGACCTGAATCAGGTTGCCTAAAGTAAAAGCTTCGCGAGCAGGCGGAGCGCCGCCTGGCTCGCGATAGCTGCGACGCGGTTACAGCTCTACGACAACAGCCTGGGACGCACGGGTCGCTTTGGCGCGGGCGGCTTCAATCGACTCGTCACGCGCCAGGGCCACGCCCATGCGGCGCTGTCCGTTGACTTCAGGCTTGCCGAACAGGCGCAACGCCGTGTCCGGCTCAGCCAGTGCGGCGCCCAGATTGGCAAACGCGGTCTGGGTCGACTGCCCTTCCACCAGAATCACCGCCGAGGCCGACGGGCCAAACTGACGGATCAACGGGATCGGCAACCCGAGAATCGCCCGGGCATGCAGGGCGAACTGCGACAGGTCCTGAGAAATCAGGGTCACCAGGCCCGTGTCATGGGGCCGCGGTGACACTTCGCTGAACCACACCTGATCACCCTTGATGAACAACTCCACGCCAAACAGGCCACGGCCACCCAGGGCTTCGGTCACGGCCTTGGCAACGCGCTCGGACTCAGCCAGGGCAATCGGGCTCATGGCCTGTGGCTGCCAGGACTCCTGGTAGTCACCCTTCTCCTGACGGTGGCCGACAGGCGCACAGAACGTGGTGCCGCCGACATGACGCACGGTGAGCAAGGTGATTTCATAGTCAAAGTCGATAAAGCCCTCAATGATCACCCGGCCCTTGCCGGCACGACCGCCTTCCTGCGCGTAATCCCAAGCCTTCTGCACGTCATCGACGCTGCGCAACAGGCTCTGGCCCTTGCCGGAAGAGCTCATGACCGGCTTAACCACACAGGGGAAACCCAGGTCGTCGACGGCCTTGCGGTAGTCTTCGAAGGTATCGGCGAAGTGGTACGGCGATGTCGGCAGGTCCAGCTCTTCAGCGGCCAGGCGACGGATGCCTTCACGGTTCATGGTCAGTTGGGCGGCGCGCGCCGTCGGGATGACCGTGAAGCCCTCGGCCTCCAGCTCAACCAGGGTGGCCGTGGCGATGGCTTCGATTTCCGGCACGATGAAGTGCGGTTTCTCGGCTTCGATCACTGCACGCAGCGCGGCACCGTCCAGCATGTTGATTACGTGGCTGCGATGAGCCACCTGCATGGCCGGGGCATTGGCATAACGATCCACGGCAATCACTTCAACGCCCAGGCGTTGCAGCTCGATCACCACCTCCTTGCCCAACTCACCACAGCCACACAGCAAAACGCGGGTCGCGGTTGGCGACAATGGAGTTCCGATACGAGTCATCTGAAGGTCCTCAATGGAGCGAATCATCGAGGGATGCTGCGTGATTGGCCTACGTGGCCTGCCCCGCGCTTCCCATAGGGAGAAAGCGCGGCATTTTACATGAACCGCAGGCTTTGGCTCAGCTCGCCAGCGCGTTCTTGCGCAAACGCCAGGCCATGGCCAGCCAGACCACCGTCACACCGGCGAATTTCGACCCCAGGGCCGTGAGCATCACCCCCGGTGTCAGGGCATCGATCATGCCGAAAAAAATGAAGGTATCCAGGGGAATGCTCAGCGCCGAACTTATCCACAACCGGTCATGCAGCGGTCGCTGGGTGATACTGAACACCAGCCAGTCGATACATTCCGAAACGGCGAACGCCGTGGCGCTGGCCAGGGCAATTGATGGATCGGAGGTGATATAGGACAACGCCAATGCCGCCAGCATGGCAATGATCGCCCCGTGGCCGAAGCGGATTTGCACCATATCGCGCAACACGAATACCAACCCGCCCCACGCCGACCAGATGATGTCCAGGTGCGGTGCGGTGGAAAAGGCGTAATTGATCAGCACCACGCTGCTGATGTAGGCGATGAGAAAGAGCATGGGACGCGGGGAATACCTGTCGAAATTGGCGCACAGGGTACTTCATCTTCGATGCACAGATAACCTGTCGCGAGGGCGCTTGCTCCCTCGCTACAAAAGTTCGCAAGATTCAGGAACTGGATTTCGAAGGTAACATCCAGAGCAACCCACTCGATTTCGCCCGTTCATGGCACAACCCCAACACCTTGCGGCGCTCATCGTTGTCCATGCGGCTCCAGCGGGTGATTTCCTCCACCGTGCGCTGGCAGCCGGTGCAGATGTCCTGTTCGTCCAGCGCGCAGATGCTCACGCAGGGCGATGGCACGGGGCGTTCGGCGGTACTCATTGCTCCTGCTCGACCAGATCGCGGGCATAACGCTGGGAATTATGCACATAGTGCGCGGCGCTGGCTTCGAGCATTTTCTTCTGCTGTTCGGTCAGTTCGCGCACCACTTTGCCAGGTGAGCCCATGACCAGCGAACCGTCGGGGATTTCCTTGCCTTCACCAATCAGCGAATTGGCGCCAATGATGCAGTTCTTGCCGATTTTCGCGCCATTGAGGATCACCGCGTTAATCCCGATCAGGCTGTAATCGCCCACCGTACAGCCATGCAACATGGCGTTATGGCCAATGGTCACACCGGTGCCGATAGTCAGCGGGTAACCCATGTCGGTGTGCATCACCGTGCCGTCCTGTACGTTGCTGTTCTTGCCGATCAGGATCAGTTCGTTGTCACCGCGCAACACCGCGTTGAACCAGACATTGGCCCCCTCTTCCAGCCTGACCTTGCCCACCAGCACGGCATTGGGTGCAACCCAGCTCTGTGGATGGGTTTCGACGCGGGCGTCGCCCAGACGGTATTTCATGGTGGTTATCCTCAAGGCTCAGGCAGGTTTTCACTTGCAAGACAGATTCACGCCCTACGCGCGATGGCTTCAAATATTGATAAAGCTGTGGGGAGGTTGATGCAGGTTGATCTTCGCGTCATAGAGCAAATTGATCAACTCGACGACCATGATCGCCGTCAGCCCCCAGATCTTGTATTCACCGTAACGGTAACTGGGCACGTACCAACTGCGCCCCTGATAATCGATGCGGTGCGTATGCTCGCGGGGGTCCTTGCGGAAAAATTCCAGCGGAACGCTGAACACAGCAGCAATTTCGGCATCGTTGGCGCGGTACTCGACGAAGTCGGGAATCACCCCGACGTAAGGCGTCACCTTGATACCGTGCAGGGAAATCAATGGGCTCAAGGGCCCGATCACTTCAACCAGGCCAGGCGGCAGGCCGATTTCTTCTTCGGCCTCGCGCAAGGCGGTAAACACCAGGTCGGGGTCTTCAGGGTCGCGGCGTCCACCGGGAAAGGCCACTTCACCGCCATGGGTCGAGAGCCCACTGGCGCGCAGGGTCAGGATCAGCTCAGGTTCGTCGCTGCGGGTAATCGGCACCAACACGGCGGCCTCGGGGAAACGCCGGTCGGTTTCCAGCGTACGTGGCGTATGGTTGATGACCCGCTGCAGTAGCTCGTCCAGCATGAGTGCTCTCGATCTGTTGGCTACCATGCATCATGCACCAAACGCACAGAGCGCCCAAGCCCTTGAACGGCGGCATGTCGCTAAACGACAACTTGCCGACAGACACCGCCGCACGCCAAGATAGGCGCAGCCTCCACGGAATCCCAGCATGAAATTCTGCAGCCAGTGCGGTAACCCGGTCACCCAACGCATTCCCGAAGGCGATTCCCGCCTGCGCTACGTCTGCGACCAGTGCCAGACCATTCACTACCAGAACCCGAACATTGTCGCCGGCTGCCTGCCGACCTGGGGCCGCCAGGTGCTGCTGTGCCGCCGCGCCATCGAACCGCGCCGCGGCTACTGGACCTTGCCCGCCGGCTTTATGGAAAACGGCGAAACCGTGGAGCAGGCTGCCATTCGGGAAACTTTCGAGGAGGCCTGCGCCCGTGTGCGTCACCTGAAGATCTATACGCTGATCGATGTGCCACACATCAGTCAGGTGCATGTATTCTTCCGTGCAGAGCTTGCGGACCTGGACTTCGCCGCCGGCCAGGAAAGCCTGGAAGTGCAGCTTTTCGAAGAAGCAGACATCCCTTGGTCCGAGCTGGCTTTCCGCACCGTGGGCCGTACTCTAGAATGCTTCTTCGCTGACCGCCGGACAGGGGAATTTCCGGTGCGCTGCGAATCCATTCCTCCGCTTGCTCAGCCTGCGATCACTTAAACAACAAAAAGTACGCCGTACTTTCAGGGATATCGTGTCAATGCGCTGGTTGCTCGCGTTCTTCTGTCTGTCGTTCGTCGCTGTTTCACAGGCCTCCACCCTGGAAACCCTGGACGGCAAAATCATCGACAAAGTGTTGGTGCTCAAATCCGCCCATCAGTTGCAACTGATCAATAACGGACAGACCATCAAAACCTACCGCATTTCCCTGGGCAAAAACCCCAGGGGGCAAAAGCTCATGGCTGGCGACCGCCGCACGCCAGAAGGCCTGTATTGGCTGGACTGGCGCAAGGTCAGTGACCGCTTCAACCTGGCCATGCACATCTCCTATCCGAACATCAGCGACGCCGCTCGCTCGCGCCGTGAAGGTGTAGACCCCGGTGGCATGATCATGATCCACGGCACCCCCGACACCGAAGACAACCCCGAGGACCTGTTCCATACCCTGGATTGGACCGACGGCTGCATTGCCATGCGCAACGTCGACATGCGCGAAGTCTGGGGCCTGGTGCCGGACGGCACGATGATCGAAATCCGACCGTAACCCCCTCTTCCCCCTGAGCATTCCCATGCTCCGCATGGGAGTGCCTCTACGGACGCTCCGCGTTCGGCTGTTGATGTGGTGCAGAGCGTCGCGGACTGCATTCCCACGCAGGAGCGTGGAAACGGTCTCCTCCTTCATCATTTATCAAAAATAATTCAAAAAAAATTCAGCCCCAACCAACAACCCACCTGCAATACCACCTCCCTTCAAAAACACCGGCGCAGACAGTGATCTGATCCGTTGTCATCACCACCTCTAATACCACTTAAAACCCAAAGCCACCGCACCTTCCAGCGGAGCGAGCTTTTGCTCGCCCGGAGCGAACCACCAGCGTTGACATGGTATTTAAGTGGTATTAGTTTTTCGCCACTACCGGGCGACAACACTCCAATATCCGCATCGGAAACCTCACATGAATCCCATCCTGGCCCTGCGCCCTGACGACACCCAACCCACCCCCCTGTACCTGCAACTGGCACGCAACCTGGAAGCTGCGATTCATGCCGGCCTATGGAAAGCCGAGCAGGCGTTGCCTTCGGAGCGCAACCTCAGTGAAACACTGAACATCTCCCGGGTGACGGCGCGCAAAGCCCTGGAAGTGTTGTTCGAACAAGGCCTGATCCGCCGTAGCCAAGGTTCGGGCACCTTCATCACGCCTCGCCTGGAACAACCGCTGTCGCGGCTGTCCGGCTTCAGCGAAATGCTCCGCCTCAAGGGGTTCGTGCCCAGCTCGCAATGGCTGGAGCGGGAAATCACCCAGCCGACCCACGAAGAACTGATCCGCCTCGCCCTGTCACCCTATGACAAAGTGGCGCACCTCAAGCGTTTGCGCAAAGCCGACGACACCGTAATGGCCATCGAGATGAGCACCCTGCCCGCTTCGATCATTGCCCAGCCGCAAGCCATCGGCGATTCGCTTTATCACTACCTCGACAGCATCGGCAAGCCGGTGGTGCGCGCCCTGCAACACATTCAGGCGATCAATGCCTCTGACGAGTTCGCCGCCCTGGTCGGCATCGCGCCTGGCACCGCCATGCTGCTGATGACCCGGGTCGGCTACCTGGAAGACAACACCCCGATCGAAGTCACCGACACCTATTGCCGCAACGACTACTACGACTTTGTAGCCGAACTGCGTCGTTAAAACCGCGCCGTCTGCGCCTGAGAGCTGCCCTATGTCCGAAGACAACATCCTCACCGCCCAAGGCTGGATTCGCGGCCGCCTGATCCATGAACACGGCAGGATCGTGCGCATCGAAGGCCAGCCCTGCAACCCGGCGGACAACGACTTGCCGTACCTGCTGCCGGGCTTTATCGACTTGCACGTACATGGGGGTGGGGGCCGGGACCTCATGGAAGGTACGCCCGCCTTCGAGACCATCACCCGCACCCATGTTCGCTTTGGCACCACCTCGCTGCTGGCCACGACCATGACCGCGCCGAGCGAAGAGATCGCTCGCGTTCTGGGGCAGGTCGGTGAATTCTGCGAGCAGCGCCCTGAAGGCTGTGCCCGGGTCTTGGGCGTGCACCTCGAAGGGCCGTACATCAATCCCGAAAAACTGGGCGCCCAACCGAACTTCGCCCACACCGCGCTGCTGGCCGAAGTCGAGTCCTATCTGGCACTGGCTCCGATCCGGGTGATCACCATTGCCCCGGAAATCGCCGGTCACGACAAACTGATCCGCGCCTTGAGCGACCGTGGCGTACGCATGCAAATCGGCCACACGCTGGGCAGTTACGAGGAAGGCGTCGCGGCACTTGAGGCCGGCGCCACCAGCTTCACCCACCTCTACAACGCCATGAGCCCGTTGCATCACCGCGAACCGGGGATCGTCGGCGCGGCACTGGCCCATGCCCAATACGCCGAATTGATTCCGGACCTGCTTCATGTGCATCCCGGGGCGATCCGCGTGGCCCTGCGCTCGATCCCCTGCCTGTATTGCGTCACCGACTCCAGCGCCGCCGCTGGCATGCCGGATGGCGAGTACAAGCTGGGCAGCCACACCGTGACCAAATGCCTGGGCGGCGTGCGCTTGCCCGACGGCACTCTGGCCGGCAGCACCCTGACCATGGATCAGGCCCTGCGCAACCTGGTGAAGATCGGCCTGCCACTGTGCGAGGCCTCGCAACGCCTTTCGCAATTTCCCGCCGACTACCTCGGCCTCCCTGAGCGCGGCCGCCTGCAACCCGGCGCCTGGGCCGACTGCGTACGCCTGGATCTCTCACTCACACTGACCGCCGTGATGGTCGAAGGAGAAGACATTGACTTCAAAAATGCTTGAAGAGGCCCTGTCCTCGTACAAGGCCGTCGAAACCCAGCTGCAGCAGCTCGATCCACTGATGATCGAGATTGCCGGGCGCTTGAACCGTCAGCCACCGCAAGTGGCGATGACCGTCGCCCGTGGCAGCTCCGATCATGCCGCAAGCTACTTCGCCTATCTGGCCATGCAGCACGTAGGCGTTCCGGTGGCATCGCTGCCGATGTCGGTGGTCACTCTGCAGCAGGCGCCGCTGAAGGTCAGCGGCCAGGCGGTCTTCGGCTTCTCGCAGTCCGGGCAGAGTCCGGACCTGGTCAACAGCCTGCGTCTGTTGCGCAAGCGCGGGGCCTTGAGCATTGCCATGGTCAACGCCGAGAACTCGCCACTGGAGGCCGCGTGCGAGTTCAGCCTGCCACTGTGTGCCGGTACTGAAAGCAGCGTGGCCGCGACCAAAAGCTTCATCGCCACCCTCACCGCCAGCGCACGCTTGATTGCCCACTGGAAGCAGGACGCCGAGTTGCTGGAAGCCGGCCTCGCCCTGCCCCAAGGGTTGCGCGAAGCGGCAACCCAGGACTGGAGCCTGGCTGTCGATGTCCTGCGCGATTGCCAGCGGCTGATGGTGATCGGCCGTGGCGCCGGCTTTGCCATCGCCCAGGAAGCCGCACTGAAGCTGAAAGAAACCTCGGCGATCCAGGCCGAAGCCTTCAGCAGTGCCGAAGTGAAACACGGCCCCATGGCCCTGATCGACAACCACTACCCGTTGCTGGTGTTCGCCCCCCGGGGTGCCGAACAGGCTGGCCTGTTGAGCCTGGCCGCCGAGATGCGCCAACGCGGTGCCCATGTGTTGCTGGCAGCTCCCGATGACGTCAGCGAACGCGACCTGACGCTGAGCCGCGCCGAACACCCGGCGCTGGACCCGATCCTGGCGATCCAGAGTTTCTACGTGATGGCCGCCGGCCTCGCGCAAGCCCGTGGCATGGACCCTGACCAGCCACGTCACTTGAGCAAAGTGACCCGCACCCATTAACACGCCTGAATCGAGTACCGAGCCATGCACAACAACAATAACGAACTGACCCTCAGTGCCCCGCTCAGCGGTCCTGTGCTCACGCTTGCCAAAGTCCCGGACCCGGTGTTCGCCAGCGGCGCCATGGGCGACGGGATCGCCATCGACCCGCTGAACAACACCCTACACGCCCCCTGTGCCGGGGTGGTGGTGCATGTCGCCCGCACCGGCCACGCCGTGACCCTGCGTGCCGACAACGGTGCCGAACTGCTGCTGCACCTGGGGCTGGATACCGTCGACTTGCAAGGCATTGGATTCTCGATACTGGTCGAGGAAGGCGCACGGGTCAGCAATGGCGATGCACTGCTGCGCTTTGATCAGGACCTGGTCGCCCGGGGCTGTAAAAGCCTGGTCAGCCTGCTGATCCTGACCAACAGCCAGGACTTCCAGGTACTGCCGATCACCCTCAAATCGGTCAAGGTCGGCGAACCACTGCTGCACATCGTGCCGAAGGCGGTAAACGGAGCGCACACCAAAGATCAAGGCGAGGGCAACGAAGTCCGCGGCCAGATACGCGTCACCCATCGTGGCGGTCTGCATGCTCGACCGGCGGCCCTGATCCGCCAGACCGCGCAACTGTTCACCAGTAAATCCCAGCTGCATTTCGCCGAAAAATCCGCGTCGTGCGACAGCCTGACCGGCTTGATGGGCCTGGGCATTGGCGAGCAGGACGAGGTGCAAGTCAGCAGCCGCGGCGCGGATGCCAACGCGGCGCTGCAAGCCTTGCTCAACGCCCTGTCCAGCGCGGTCAACGACGACCGCCACGCTGTCGCCCCCACGCCCATTGTCCAACGCTCGCGCGTCGCCGAAGACGGCGTGTTGCACGGTGTCTGCGCTGCCCCCGGACTGGTGGGCGGGCCGTTGTTCCAGTTGGCAGCCCTGCAATTGCCGGAAGACACCGGCGGCCACATGGCCGAAGCCCAACGCCAAGCACTGGACACCGCGCTGGAGCAGGTACGCAGCGAAATTCGCGGCACCCTGGCGCACGCCAGAAAACATAAGCACCTGGAAGAAGAACAGATCTTCGCCGCCCATCTGGCGCTACTCGAGGACCCGACACTGCTGGAGGCCGCCCACCAGTCCATCGACCAGGACAGCGCCGCGACCCACGCCTGGAGTCAGTCGATCGAGGTGCAGTGCAAAGTTCTGCAAACACTCGGCAACCCGCTGCTGGCCGAGCGCGCCAACGACCTACGTGATCTCAAGCAACGTGTTCTGCGCGCCCTGCTCGGCCAGGACTGGCACTACGACGTGCCGGCCGGGGCCATCGCCGCCGCCCATGAGCTGACCCCTTCAGACCTGCTGCAACTGTGCGAACAGGGTGTCGCCGGCTTGTGCATGGCCGAGGGTGGAGCGACGTCCCATGTGGCGATTCTGGCCCGCGGCAAAGGCTTGCCGTGCCTGGTCGCCCTCGGCTCATCCCTGCTCGAGCAACCCCAAGGCCGCGCCATGGTTCTGGACGCGGACGGCGGGCGACTGGAACTGATACCCGATAGCGAACGCCTGGAGCAGGTGGCGCACGCCCAGCGCGAACACCTTCAACGCCGGGCACGCCAGCAACTGCACGCGCACCATCCGGCACTGACCCTCGATGGCCTGCGCGTCGAAGTCGCCGCCAATGTCGCCTCCAGCAGCGAAGCGGCCGATGCCTTCAAGGGCGGCGCCGACGGTGTCGGCCTGCTGCGCACCGAGTTTCTGTTCGTCGATCGCCAGACTGCGCCCGACGAACAAGAGCAGCGCCAGGCCTATCAAGCCGTACTGGATGCCATGGGCGACAAGTCGGTGATCATCCGCACCATCGACGTCGGTGGCGACAAACAGCTCGATTACCTGCCCTTGCCGGCCGAAGCCAACCCGGTGCTGGGCCTGCGCGGCATCCGCATGGCCCAGGTCCGGCCGGAACTGCTGGATCAACAACTGCGCGGACTGTTGCAAGTCAGCCCCCTGAACCGCTGCCGGATTCTGTTGCCGATGGTCAGCGAGGTGGATGAACTGCTGCACATCCGCCAGCGCCTCGACGCCCTGTGCGTCGAACTTGGAATAACCCTGCGCCCGGAGTTGGGCGTGATGATCGAGGTTCCGGCCGCTGCCTTGCTGGCCGAGCAACTGGCCGAACACGCGGACTTTCTGTCGATCGGCACCAATGACCTGTCCCAATACACCCTGGCCATGGACCGTGACCACGCCGGCCTCGCCGCGCGGGTCGACGCCCTGCACCCGGCGCTGTTGCGCCTGATCGCCCAGACCTGCAGTGGTGCCGCCAAGCACCAGCGTTGGGTGGGCGTTTGCGGTGCGCTGGCGTCCGATCCGCTGGCCACCCCGGTACTGATTGGCCTGGGGATTCGTGAGCTGTCGGTGAGCCCGCCGCAAATCGGCGAAATCAAGGAACGGGTGCGCCAGCTGGATGCCGCCCAGTGCCAACGCTTGAGCACCAGCCTGCTCGACCTCGGCAGCGCCGCCGCCGTGCGCCACGCCTGCCATCAACATTGGCCTCTGAGCTGAACAACAACAAAAATCCAGGGAGACACGCCATGTACCAACTCTTCATCGAAGGTTTGCAACGCCTCGGACGGGCACTGATGCTGCCCATTGCAATCCTGCCGATTGCCGGCCTGTTGCTGCGCCTGGGTGACACCGACCTGTTGAACATCGCGATCATCCACGACGCCGGGCAAGTGATCTTCGCCAACCTGGCGATGATCTTCGCCATCGGCATCGCCGTCGGTTTCGCCAAGGACAACAACGGCACCGCCGGCCTGGCCGGCGTCATTGGCTATCTGGTGATGGTTTCCACGCTCAAGGTCCTCGACTCGAGCATCAACATGGGCATGCTCGCCGGCATCGTCAGCGGTCTGATGGCCGGTGCGCTGTACAACCGTTTCAAGGACATCAAGCTGCCGGAATACCTCGCGTTCTTCGGTGGCCGGCGCTTCGTGCCGATCGTCACCGGGTTCGTCGCCGTCGGCCTGGGCGTGGTCTTCGGCCTGATCTGGCCGCCGATCCAGCACGGCATCAACAGCTTCGGCGCTTTGATGCTGGAGAGCGGCAGCTACGGCGCGTTCATCTTTGGTGTACTCAATCGCCTGCTGATCGTCACCGGCCTGCACCACATCCTCAACAACATGGCGTGGTTCGTGTTCGGCAACTTCACCGACCCGACCACCGGCGCCCTGGTCACCGGCGACATCGCGCGTTACTTTGCCGGCGACCCCAAAGGCGGCCAATTCACCACCGGCATGTTCCCGGTGATGCTGTTCGGCCTGCCAGCGGCATGCCTGGCGATGTACCGCAACGCCCTGCCCCAGCGGCGCAAGGTGATGGGCGGGATCCTCCTGTCGATGGCCCTGACCTCGTTCCTCACCGGCGTGACCGAACCGGTCGAGTTCGCCTTCATGTTCCTTGCGCCGCTGCTGTATCTGGTCCACGCGCTACTGACCGGCTTTTCAATGGCCATCACCAATGCGCTGAACATCCACCTGGGTTTCACCTTTTCCGGCGGTTTCATCGACATGATTCTCGGCTGGGGCAAGTCCACCAATGGCTGGATGGTGTTCCCGGTAGGCCTGGCCTACGCAGTGATCTACTATACAGTGTTCAACTTCTGCATCCGACGCTTCAACCTGAAAACCCCGGGCCGCGAAGACACCGTTGCCGGTGAAAAAACCGTGCTGAGCGAAAACCAGCGCGCCGAGGCCTACATCCAGGCCCTGGGCGGCACCGACAACCTGATCACCGTCGGCGCCTGCACCACTCGCTTGCGCCTGGAAATGGTCGACCGCAACAAGGTCTGCGACAACAAACTCAAGGCCCTCGGCGCCATGGCCGTGGTGCGTCCCGGCAAAGGCGGCAGCTTGCAGGTGGTGGTCGGTCCGCTGGCGGACAGCATTGCCGATGAAATACGCCAAGCCATGCCGACTGCCGGCAGAACCGTCACGGCAGCCGCGGTGGTGACCGACACGGCCCCGACTGCTGCCCCGGTGGCCGCTCCAGAAGCCCAGAAATGGCTGAGCGCCCTGGGCGGCAGCGACAACGTCCTGCAACTCGACTGCGTCGCCATGACCCGCATTCGCCTGCAACTGGCCAATGGCAAGGCACTGTCGGAATATCAGCTCAAGGAACTGGGCTGCCAGGGTGTCAGCGCTCTGGACGGCGGCGTGTGGCATCTGTTGGTAGGTGACAAGGCGCTGAGTTTGAGTGAAGCGCTAGAGGGGTTGGTTAATCGCAGTGAGGTGAGCGCCAAGGTCTGAAATCGCCATCGCGAGCACGCTTCTCACCTACAGGTAAAACGCTGACCGTAGGAGCGAGGCTTGCCCGCGAAGAGGCCCTGTAAGGCAGCAAGAACCCGGACTAAGCCGGGTTCTTGTAATGCTGATTGGGCTCAGGAAAACGCCGCGCGTTGCTCGGCCGCGTAATGCCGAGTCTGAAAGGGCATGAGTGTCTGGGCCTTAAGTCCAAGACCTTCACTCAGCCCCCAAATAGCAGCGAGTTCATCACGGCGCTTGCGTAGCGAAACAGCTGCCTGTGGCTTCACTTCTTGCTTGGGAGTCGAGCTTGAAAAAAGCTCCAGGGCGCTAAAGGTTTCCGACACGCGGCTATCAGATACACAGGCAAAACGGGTAAGCCGCTCAAGCAAGTAACCCGCACGACGAACTTCGACTTCGCTAGTGTGCCGCCGTAGAAAAGCCCTGACTTCACTTTCAAGGTTCGAGTTCGAGTTCGAGTTCGAGTACCAAACAGTTTTGGCGAGGCTCACAAGCGCTGCGTCATCTGCTTGATTCAAAGGGCATTTGACCAGGGTGTCCAAGGTGGATGAGAGGACGTGGCCGTTAAGGGGCTTCGCCATCTGATTTCTCCAGGTAGTCTTGCAGAATATTTGCAAGAACAGAGGTTGGTGACTCTTTGTTGCCAACATATACATCAATTGCCTCCAATGCCAGCCGACGGAGTTCGGTTGTCACTATGAAGCCAGCTCTGAGAAGCGCCATGATGTCGCCAATGTTCTGATCCGTGGCTCTGCCCAGCTTGGAGATGGCGATGTCGACAGGCGCTGCAATGTGGACATGCAGCGGCGACTCGATCGGGAACTCTGCAAGGGGAAGACTCTGCTCCCAATAGTCCTCGTGAATCGGACCAAAGCTTGTATGGTATTGAAGGTCGTAGTTCAACTCCATCAATCGGCCGGATCGGTCATCGACAAATTGCTCAGGAACCTCTGCGAGCAAGGTTTGAAGATGAAGGCCTTCAGGGACCTTAGCAGAGTAAATCTCGGCATCGACGTCCGTGGAAACACGATGATTTGTGTAGAGATGAACTGCACACCCGCCGAACACAATGACTTTGACCACGCCTGGCTCAGCGTCATCAAGCACCAGTTCCGTTTCGACGGATTTGAACAACGAAATCAACGCCTGCCCCAACGCCGTACTCGTATTGACACGGGGAGTTACTGCGCCCGGCAAATCCATTCTTGAACCTCAAATACTGATGCAGGGCGATGATGTTTGTGAGGGTTCAACCAAGTGATAAACACCATGCAAACTATCGAAGAGCTTGCAGTGCCAATCGCATGATTGGCTGCAATACTCAAAGGCTAGATAGCGCACTTCCGAGCGGCAACCTGAAAGATATGTGGGAGATTTCTACGACGTCTGACACGCCTCCCTTGTTGGCAAGCCAGCGTCCACAGGGAAGTTGCGTGTACCGATAAATCAGGTCGACATAAAGGCCGCCCCGTAACGGATCTAGCCTCGCGCCATCAACAAATCCCGGATCGAGTAGGAGGCGGTTTCACAACCGCCGTCCTCTCACACCACCGTACATACGGTTCCGTATACGGCGGTTCAGGTTATGCGGCTAAGCCGGTTAATCGTTTCCAGTATTGAGACAAGCCCCAGC
>NZ_FYDV01000021.1:0-88234 GCF_900187535.1 Pseudomonas sp. Irchel s3a18
GGTCACCCGCGACACCCTTGCCTCTGGCTAACACTTCCCCTTGCCGGGTGTGTAGAGGACTTGCACCTCCAAGTCACCAGCGTGGCCACCATAGCCAAACTGGTTGCGCTTACGCGCAACGCGCCATGCCTGGCGCACGCACAAAAAAGGCGATCCATCCGGATCGCCTTTTTTATTACTTCACCACCTTCAAACTGGGTCGACCGCTTGGGCGCGGCGGCTCGTCATCGGGTGGAGACTGATCACCTTCCTGCTCGATCTCTTCCTCGTCATCCAGAGGCGATTCCAGATCGAACACCATACCCTGACCATTTTCCCGGGCGTAAATGCCCAGGATCGCACCTACAGGCACGTACAGGGTATGAGGAACACCACCGAAGCGCCCCTCGAAGCTGACCGCCTCGTTATCCATGTGCAGATGACGAACAGCCGCAGGAGAGACGTTCAGAACAATCTGTCCATCACTGGCAAACCCCTGGGGGACCTGCACCGATGGAAACTCGGAATTGACCAGCATGTGCGGTGTGCAGTCGTTGTCCACAATCCACTCATAGAGCGCGCGGACCAAATAAGGTCGACTGGAGTTCATAGCGGCTCCTTAAGCCTTAGCGCATATCGCGTTCGGCAGCAGACAGGCTCGCCTGGAATGCCTCACGCGCAAACTGGCGCTCCATATAATCAAGCAGCGGCTTGGCAGGCCGCGGCAGTTCGATACCTAGCATCGGCAAACGCCAGAGTATTGGCAATAGGCAACAATCCACCAGGCTTTGTTCATCACTCAGGAAAAAAGGTTTGTCGGCAAATAACGGCGAAACCCCGGTGAGACTTTCACGCAACTCCTTGCGAGCCTGTACGCGCGCGGGCTCCTTGGTCCGCGAATCCAGAATCAGATCCACCAGGCCACACCAGTCGCGCTGAATGCGATGTATCAGCAGACGGCTGTTGGCACGCGCCACGGGATAAACCGGCAGCAAAGGCGGATGCGGGTAACGCTCATCCAGGTATTCCATCACCACCGTCGACTCCCACAACGCCAGGTCACGATCGACCAGGGTGGGCAAGCTGCCGTAGGGGTTCACTTCGATCAGTTTTGGCGGCTGACGGCCCGCCTCCACACTGATGATCTCGGCGCTGACACCCTTCTCTGCCAGTACGATTCGCACTCGGTGGGAATAGTGGTCGGCGGGGTCGGAGTAACAGGCCAACCGATTGGTCACGCCCATGGCGATCCTCCTCGCTTGTTGAAATTATCGGAGCGGAAAAACGAGCGCGCCCAGAGGGCGCCTCCCGTAACGCCTGGATGACCAGACTCGTTACACTTTCGGAGGCGCCCTTGGGCGCGCGCGGTTAACAGCAATTACTTGAAGCTATATCAATGCACATCTTTCCAGTATTCGCGCTTGAGCAGATAGGCGAATACGAAGAAGAACGCCAGGTACAGCAACACATAGGTACCAATGCGCTGGTGCTCCAGCTTAACCGGGTTAGCCGAGTAAGCGAGGAAGGTTACCAGATTCTTGACCTTCTCATCGAACTGCTCTTCAGTCAGAGCACCGGACTTCGGCACGATGGTCAACTGATCGCACGCTTCATGAGTCAGCGGCGTGCCGGTCAGCGGATCATATTGCTTCTTGCCGTCTTCGACGACCTGAACCTGTTTGCAACCTACGACCTGGCGACCTTGCAGGCCGACCAGCACGTTAGGCATGCCCACGTTCGGGAACACCTTGTTGTTCACACCCCAAGGGCGCGACGGATCTTCGTAGAACGACTTCAGGTAACCGTACAGCCAGTCGGTACCACGAACGCGAGCCACCAGGGTCAGGTCAGGCGGCGCAGCACCGAACCAGGCCTTGGCGTCTGCCGGCTGCATACCGATGCTCATGTGATCGCCAATCTTGGCGCCGGTGAACACCAGGTTCTTCAACATCAGATCGTGAGGAATCCCCAGATCGTCGGCAACGCGCTCATAGCGCTGGAACTTGGCACTGTGGCAACCCATGCAGTAGTTGGCGAACGTACGTGCGCCATCTTGCATTGCCGCTTTGTCGGAAACGTCGATATCGACCTTTTCCAGCTCAGGACCGCCCGCCGAAGACGCGAACGAGAACACAGGCATAGCCGCAAGAATCAGTACAGCAAATAGCTTTTTCATCAGCCAGTCACCCTTTCCGGAACCGGTTTGGTCTTCTCGAGCCTGGTGTAGAACGGCATCAGAATGAAGTAGGCGAAGTACAGGAAGGTACATACCTGCGACAGCAGCGTACGACCCGGTGTTGGAGCCAACACACCCAACACACCCAGAATCACGAACGAAATGCAGAACACCCAGAGCCAGATCTTGCTCAGCCAGCCTTTGTAGCGCATAGATTTGACCGGACTGCGGTCAAGCCAAGGCAGGACAAACAGCACGGCAATCGCGGCACCCATGGCGATGACGCCCAGGAGCTTGTCCGGAACCGCACGCAGGATCGCGTAGAACGGGGTGAAGTACCAGACCGGAGCGATGTGCTCAGGAGTCTTGAATGCGTTCGCCACTTCAAAGTTCGGCTTCTCGAGGAAGTAACCGCCCATTTCCGGGAAGAAGAACACGATCGAGCAGAAGATGAACAGGAACACCACAACGCCGACGATATCTTTCACGGTGTAGTATGGGTGGAAGGCAATGCCGTCCAGCGGTACGCCGTTTTCGTCCTTGTACTTCTTGATGTCCACGCCGTCAGGGTTGTTCGAACCGACTTCGTGCAGCGCCAGAACGTGCAGCACCACCAGACCAAGAATCACGATCGGCAAGGCGACTACGTGCAAGGCAAAGAAGCGGTTCAGGGTGATGCCCGAAATCAGGTAGTCACCACGGATCCACTGGGTCAGGTCGTCGCCGATGACCGGGATCGCACCGAACAGCGAGATGATCACCTGGGCACCCCAGTAGGACATCTGGCCCCAAGGCAGCAGGTAGCCCATGAAGGCCTCTGCCATCAGCGCCAGGTAGATCAGCATGCCGAACACCCACACCAGCTCACGCGGCTTCTGGTACGAACCGTAGAGCAGGCCACGGAACATGTGCAGGTAAACCACGATGAAGAACGCCGAAGCGCCGGTGGAGTGCAGCAGACGCAGGATCGAGCCGTACTCGACGTCGCGCATGATGTATTCGACGGAGGCGAACGCCTCTTCCGCCGACGGGGTGTAGCTCATGGTCAACCAGACGCCGGTTACGATCTGGTTAACCAGAACCAGCAGCGCCAGGGAGCCAAAGAAGTAGAAGAAGTTGAAGTTCTTCGGGGCGTAGTACTTGCTGAGATGGTCTTCCCACATTTTGGTGGCGGGAAAGCGCGCATCAACCCAATCCATGAACTTGCTCATCACGCTTTCTCCGTATCGACGCCGACGACAATGATGTCATCCGACTCATAGGAATGCGGGGGAACTGGCAGGTTCAAAGGCGCAGGCTGCGACTTGAAGACACGGCCAGCCAGATCGTAGTGGGAACCGTGGCAAGGGCAGAAATAACCCCCTACCCATTTCGGACCAAGATCCGCTGGCGCCACTTCTGGACGGAAAGTCGGAGAACAGCCCAGGTGCGTGCAAATACCGATCAGCAGCAGAACCTCTGGCTTGATCGAACGCGTCTTGGGGTCCACATAGGTCGGTTGTACCGAGCTCTTGGAGTCCGGATCGGAGAGATCACCCTCGATCTTCGTAAGATTCCCCAAAATCTCCTGGGTACGGCGGACGATGAACACCGGCTGACCGCGCCATTCAGCAATCATTTGCTGACCTGGTTCGATTTTGCTGACATTCACTTTCACCGGTGCACCTGCGGCCTTCGCCTTGGCACTGGGAAACCACGACCCCACGAACGGGACCGCAGCCCCCACCGCTCCTGCAGCACCCACCACGGATGTGGCTGCTACCAGAAAGCGACGCCGGCCTGCATTCACGCCGTCATTGCTCATTCAGTCCTCTCCCATCAGCTTTGTGGCCTGTTAAATCAGGCATCTACTAAGTAAAAATCTGAACTTATAAAAATTTTGCCGAATGGTAATGAAAAGCCCCAATTCTGACAAGGTAATTACCACCCGGCACAACCGCCAAGCCTTGTAGTATAGGGCCTCTACGGATGTGGCAAGTTGTCACACCACAAATCTTGGCCCATAAAAAACGCCCAGCTCCGTGAGGAGACTGGGCGCCTTTGAACGCGAAAGCGAATTAACGCTTCGAGTACTGCGGACGCTTACGCGCTTTACGCAGACCAACTTTCTTACGTTCAACTTCACGAGCATCGCGAGTCACGAAGCCAGCTTTGCGCAGAGCGCCACGCAGGGTTTCGTCGTACTGCATCAGAGCGCGAGTGATACCGTGGCGGATTGCGCCAGCTTGACCACTTACACCACCACCGATCACGGTGACGTAGATGTCGAACTTCTCGACAGTCTCAGTCAATTCCAGCGGCTGACGAACTACCATGCGGGCAGTTTCGCGACCGAAGAAATTATCCAGCGAACGGTTGTTGATGGAGATGTTACCAGTACCCGGACGCAGGAAAACGCGTGCGGTTGCGGTCTTGCGACGGCCAGTGCCGTAATTTTGAGTCGCCGACATAATGAACTATTCCGTTAAAACTTCAGTTCTTGGGGCTGCTGAGCAGTATGAGGGTGAGCAGCGCCCGCATAGACTTTCAGCTTACGATACATGTCGCGACCCAGTGGGTTCTTAGGCAGCATGCCTTTAACCGCGGTCTCGATCACGCGCTCAGGGGCCTTGGCGATCAGCTTTTCAAAGTTGATCGACTTGATGCCGCCCGGGAAACCGGAGTGGGAGTAGTACATTTTGTCAGTGGTTTTAGCACCGGTAACACGGATCTGCTCGGCATTGATAACGACGATGTAGTCGCCGGTGTCAACGTGAGGAGTGTACTCAGGCTTGTGCTTGCCACGCAGACGGCTCGCGATCTCAGTGGCCAGACGACCCAGGGTCTGACCTGCAGCATCGACGACAAACCAGTCGCGCTGTACTGTTTCCGGTTTAGCAGTAAAAGTTTTCATTCTTTATAGCCTCAGGGGCCGCCCTGTAAATTAGACGGCGGATCTTACTGAATAGTGCGTACTTTGACAAGTCAAAGGCAGCCGGATACAGACGCTTTCGGGGGCTCGGGTCGGCGCGTCCGTTCAACGGCAAGATTCTTCGGCGGCGGCGCATCACTTCCACTGCAGAAAGAGGTGCGCAATTATGCAGATTGTAAAAAATTTTTCAACCTGCTTTTATGAATGTTTTGCCAAGGGAGCACCCGATGGACTATCGCCAGCTAGGCCGCACCGACCTGAAAGTGAGCGCCATCTGCCTCGGAACCATGACCTGGGGCGAGCAAAACAGCGAGGCTGAAGCCTTCGCGCAGATTGAACGGGCCAAGCGCGCCGGGATCAATTTCATCGACACCGCCGAAATGTACCCGGTACCGCCCAAGGCCGAAACCTACGCCAGCACCGAGCGCTACATCGGCAACTACTTCAAACGCCACGGCGATCGCGCCGACTGGGTCCTGGCCAGCAAGATCGCGGGGCCGGGCAACACCATCGACTACATCCGCGACGGCCATCTCAAGCACAATCGCGAACACATCGTCCAGGCCCTGGATGCCAGCCTCAAGCGCCTGCAGACCGACTGGATCGACCTCTACCAGCTGCACTGGCCGGAGCGCAGCACCAACTTTTTTGGCCAGTTGGGCTACAAGCACAAGAGTGAAGTCAACCTGACGCCGCTCGAGGACACCCTTGAAGCACTGGACGAACAGGTCAAGGCCGGCAAGATTCGCCACATCGGCCTGTCCAACGAAACCCCGTGGGGCACCATGCGCTTCCTCGCCCTGGCCGAAGCCCGCGGCTGGCCACGAACGGTCTCGATCCAGAACCCCTACAACCTGCTCAACCGCAGCTTTGAAGTGGGCCTGGCGGAAATCGCCATTCGCGAACAGTGCGGATTGCTCGCCTACTCGCCGCTGGCGTTCGGCTTTCTCTCAGGCAAGTACGAAGGTGGGGCTCGCCCGGCAAAAGGCCGCCTGAGCCTCTACAGTCGCTTCAGCCGCTACTTCAACCCGCAGTCGGAAGCCGCGTGCAGTCGTTATGTGGCGCTGGCCCGCGAGCACGGCCTGGACCCGGCTCAAATGGCCCTGGCGTTCGTGAACCAGCAACCGTTCGTCACCAGCAACATCATCGGCGCAACGACGCTGGAACAACTGGACAGCAACATCGCCAGCGTCGACCTGAAGTTGTCCGACGAAGTGCTGGCGGGAATCGAGGCGATTCACAAGGATCACCCGAACCCTGCGCCCTGATTGACCTTTAGATGATGATCATTCCCACGCTCCCGCGTGGGAATGCGTCCCGTGACGCTCTACGTCACAGCATCAACGGCGGACGCAGAGCGTCCATAACAGCGTTCCCACGCAGAGCGCGGGAACGCTCAACACCGAATCAAAGCGACCGCGCAATAATCTCCTTCATGATTTCATTGGTCCCGGCATAGATCCGCTGCACGCGCGCATCCGCCCACGCCCGGGCGATCGGGTATTCCCACATGAAGCCGTAGCCGCCGTGCAGTTGCACGCACTCGTCGAGCACCTTGCATTGCAGGTCGGTGCCCCAGTACTTGGCCATCGCCGCCGTCGGCACGTCGAGCTTGCCTTGCAGGTGCAGCTCCAGGCAGCGGTCGACGAACACCCGACCAATCTGGATCTCGGTGGCCATTTCCGCCAGCTTGAAGCGGGTGTTCTGGAAGTCGGCGATCGACTTGCCGAACGCCTTGCGCTCGCGGGTATAGTCCAGCGTCCACTGCAACGCCGCCTCGGCCGAGGCCAGGCCACCGACGGCCACCGTCAGGCGCTCCTGTGGCAGCTCTTGCATCAGGTAGGCAAAACCCATCCCGGCTTGCCCCAACAGGTTCTCCTTGGGAATCCGCACGTCCTGGAAGAACAGCTCGGAGGTGTCCTGGGCCTTCATACCGACCTTTTCCAGGCGCTTGCCCTTGTCGAAGCCCGGGGTGTCGGCTTCCACCAGGAACAGGCTGGTGCCCTTGGCCCCGGCCTTGGGATCGGTCTTGGCCACGACAATCACCAGGTCCGCGAGAAAACCGTTGGTAATGAAGGTTTTCGAGCCGTTGATCACGTACTCATCACCGTCCAGCACTGCGGTGGTTTTCACCCCTTGCAGGTCGGAACCGGCACCGGGCTCGGTCATGGCAATGGCGGTGACCATTTCCCCCGAGACCAGCTTGGGTAGGTATTTGTGTTTCAAGGCTTCACTGCCGTAATGCAGGATGTACGGCGCCACGATGTCCGAATGCAGGGAGAAGCCGATGCCGGTCAGCCCCAGCCGCCCCACCTCCTCGATGACCACCGCGCTGTAGAGAAAATCCGCACCGAGGCCACCGTACTCTTCCGGCAGATGGGAACACAGCATCCCCGCCTCCCCTGCCTTGCTCCAGAGTTCACGGTCGATGTAACCCTGCTTTTCCCATTGAGCATGAAAGGGCACGGCCTCTTTCTCGAGGAAGGTTCGTACGCTGTCGCGAAACAGTTCGTGCTCGGAACTGAACAAGGTTCTTGGAATCATCGGGGCACCTGTGATTATTGTTGGCCGAAAATTGAATCCCAGAGCCTAAGCCCCACGCCCGGAACAGGACACTGGACACATCAGCCAAAAAATAAGACGATCCAGCCGCTTGGTGACCACTTTCCCCTATAAGAATAAATTGAATTATGTCTATCCAACCCTCCTCGCCCTTGCGGCGTGTCAGTATCCTGGCTATCGACCGGGTTTTTGCCTACACCCTCATGCAGGCCAAGGATTTCTTCCACCTGGCCAGCCTGCGCTACGGCAAACAACAGGGTCATGGCCTGACTCCCGGATTCGAAACCCGCGTGGTCAGCCCCGACGGTAAACCCGTCAACAGCTTCAGCGATGTGCTCATGCCGGTGGACGGCGGCCTGGAAAACACTGACATCATCATCCTCCCGGCCTTCTGGGACGATTTCGACACCCTGTGCCAACGTTATCCACAAGTGCTGCCATGGTTGCGCGAGCAACACACCCGTGGAGCGGTGCTCTGCGGCGAGGCCACCGGGGTGTTCTGGCTGGCCGAAGCCGGATTGCTCGATGGCAAGGAAGCGACCACCTACTGGCGCTTTTTCAACGCCTTCGAGGAACGCTTCCCCAATGTCCAACTCAACAAGGACAAGCACCTGACCGACGCCGACAACCTGTACTGCGCCGGCGGCACCACCTCGGCCTGCGACCTCTATATCTACCTGATCGAGCGTTTCTGTGGCGCCAACGTGTCCCAGGCCGTGGCCCGTGACATCCTGTATGAAGTGCAGCGCAGCTATTCCCCCGGCCGCATTGGCTTCGGCGGACAGAAGCTGCATCAGGATGTGATCATCCTGCAGATCCAGCACTGGCTCGAAGAGCACTTTGCCGACAAGTTCCGCTTCGAAGACGTCGCCCGTGAACACGGCATGAGCATCCGCAACTTCATGCGCCGCTTCCAGACCGCCACCGGCGACAAGCCGCTGCACTACCTGCAACGGTTGCGCATCGAAACCGCCAAGGGCCTGCTCTCGGGCAGCCGCAAGAGCATCAAGACCATCAGCTACGAAGTCGGCTACGACGACGCGAGCTTCTTCGCCCGTCTGTTCCGCCAGCACACCGAGCTGTCGCCGAACCAGTATCGGCAGCAATTCCAGCAAGCGGCATAGCTCGTAAGGCTCAACACCAATCAAGATTCGGGTTCTTCAGCGCACAAAAAAGGGCCTGCAATGCAGGCCCTTTTTTATTTTCCGAAACGCCCTACGGCTTGTGTGCCCGCGACAGGAACTCGTGGGACTGCATTTCCAGCAGGCGGCTGAGGGTGCGCTGGAACTCGAAGTTCAGGCGACCGCCGGTATAGAGGTCCTTGAGTTCGACTTCAGCAGAAATGATCAGCTTGACGTTACGGTCGTAGAACTCGTCGACCATGTTGATGAAACGCCGGGCGATGTCATCGGTGGTGACGCTCATCTGCTCTACGCCGCTGAGCAGCACGGCATGGAAGATCTTGCCCAGTTCGATGTAGTCGTTCTGGCTGCGCGGACCGTCGCACAGTTCGCGGAAGTCGAACCAGGCAACGTCGTCGCAGGTGCGCAAGGCGCGAATCTCGCGGTTCTCGATCATCAGCACGTCGTTCTCGACCGCGGCCGTGCATTCCGGCGTCAGCGCGCGGAAACTCTTGCGCAGACTTTCGTGGGACGCTTCGTCGAGCGGACAGTGGAACAGCTCCGCTTGCTCCAGGTGACGCAGACGGTAGTCGACGCCGCTGTCGACGTTGACGATGTCGGTATTCTGCTTGATCAGCGCGATAGCCGGCAGGAACCGCGCGCGCTGCAGACCGTCCTTGTACAGGCCGTCCGGCACGATGTTCGACGTGGCCACCAGGGTCACGCCGTTCTTGAACAGTTCTTCCATCAGGGTGCCGAGGATCATCGCGTCGGTGATGTCGGACACGAAGAACTCATCGAAACAGATCACCCGCGCTTCGTTGGAAAAACGCTTGGCGATGATGGTCAGCGGGTTTTTCTCGCCGCCCAGGGTCTTCATCTCTTCGTGCACACGCTTCATGAAGCGGTGGAAGTGAGTACGGGACTTTTCCTTGAACGGCAGCGCTTCGTAGAAGGTGTCGACCAGGTAAGTCTTGCCGCGACCTACGCCGCCCCAGAAGTACAGGCCCTTGACCGGCGCCTGGTCCTTTTTGCCAAACAGCTTGCCGAGCAGGCCCGGCTTGCTCTGCGAAGCCGCGACCAGATCGTCGTACAGGCGCTGCAAATGGCGCACAGCAGTTTCCTGGGCCGCGTCGTGGAAGAACTCCGGGCGTTTCAGATCAGCTTGATATCGTTCTAGGGGCGTCATAATTCGTTAGCAAGGCAACAAAAACGGGCCGACACTGTAGCGACGGCCCTGAAGAATGGCAATCGGCCCTTGGTCGGGCCGAGCCGCTGATTATTCCTGTACGGGCGTCAGAGCAACCCGCAGGGCGTCGATAGCGACGTCTCGCGCCGCACTGTCCGCGAAGGCTGGGCTGTCGCCGACACACTCGCCTTCCAGCCAGACACTGAAGCTCAGGTCTTCGCTGCGCACATCCAGCGCCTGGCCGGATTGCAGCTGCTTGGTCACCTGACCTGCGGTTTTACCGTCGGCGAAGTGACGCGACAACAGCAGTTGCTCGCCATCAGCGGCCAGCAGACGGAAACGGAAACTGCCGTCCTCTTCACGGAAGCTGACAAAGCGCGCGGCTTTCACGGCTTTCTTCTTGGTGGTCGCCGCCACCTGCGTCTGGTTGACGAAGGAACGCAGGCCAACCGCCTCACGCAGTTCATTCAGGAACGGCGTGGCGACCGCACGGGCCTTTTTCGCACCGATCTGCAGAATGTCCTCCAGGTCGGATGGACGCTCCATCAGCTTGTAGTATCGATCGCGGGACTCGCCCAGCTCGCTGTCGAGCAGTTGGAACAGACGGTTCTTCGCCTCGCCCCAGCCCAGGCCCTGCAACAGCTCACTGCGGAACTCGTCGGCCTGTGCCGGGGTGGCAAAGGCCTGGAACAAGGTGAACAGGTGCGAGTTGTCCGGGTCCTTGGCTTCGCCCGGAGCGCGGGAGTCGGTGACGATCCGCGAAATCGCGTCCTTCATTTCCTTGGCGCTTGAGAACAACGGAATGGTGTTGTCGTAGCTTTTCGACATCTTGCGGCCATCGAGGCCCGGCAAGGTGGCGACGCTCTCCTCGATCAACGCCTCGGGCATGGTGAAGAACTCTTTGCCCTGGCCAAACAGGTGGTTGAAACGCTGGCCGATGTCGCGGGCCATTTCCACGTGCTGGATCTGATCGCGGCCGACCGGCACCTTGTGCGCGTTGAACATCAGAATGTCCGCCGCCATCAGCACCGGGTAGCTGTACAGGCCCATGGTGATACCGGCATCCGGGTCTTCCCCGGTTTCGACGTTCTTATCCACCGACGCCTTGTAGGCGTGCGCACGGTTGAGCAGGCCCTTGGCCGCGACACAGGTCAGCAACCAGGTGAGCTCGGGGATTTCCGGGATGTCGGACTGGCGGTAAAAGGTGACCCGATCCACATCCAGGCCACCGGCCAGCCAGGTCGCGGCGATTTCCAGACGCGAGCGCTGGATGCGCAGCGGGTCATCGCACTTGATCAGGGCGTGGTAGTCGGCCAGGAAGTAGAACGAATCGGCATTGCTGTCACGGCTGGCGACGATTGCCGGGCGGATCGCGCCGGCGTAGTTGCCCAGGTGCGGAGTGCCGGTGGTGGTGATACCGGTGAGGATGCGCGTACGAGTAGTCATGGGTAATCGCTTATCTGACTGCAATCAATTCGAAAGGCGCGGCAGGATCAGATCCTTGAGATCGGTCAGCTTGCCGTGAAAAAAGTGTCCGCATTCTGCCACTTTCAGCAGCTCATGGGGGCGATCAAGGGCCTCGGACCAGTCGTAAACCAGCTGCGGATCGATGACTTCGTCGGTTTCCGGCTGGATCAACGTCAGTGCACAGTGCCTGGGCAACTGATCCTGATCACCCAGGCGCATCACCGCCGGCGCCACCATGAACAGCCGATCCAGGTTCTCCCCCTTGGCTTCCAGGCGCCCGCCAAGGCTGGCCGCGACAAACCCACCGAAGGAAAAACCGAACAGCGTCATCGGCAAGCCAGGGTGTTTGGCGCGAAACCATTCGGCCACGGCTTGCGCGTCGTCGACTTCACCGCTGCCCATGTCATGGCTGCCGGCGCTGGCGCCTACACCCCGATAATTAAAACGTAATGTGATCAGACCGGCATCGCGGGCAGTGCGCTGCAAGGTCGACACGACTTTATTGAGCATGGTGCCACCCTGCACCGGGTTGGGATGGCAGATCAGCGCCAGGCCGCGTGGTTGCTCGTTGTCCAGGTAAAGGGCCTCGAGCTGGCCGACCGGGCCATCAATCACTACAGGGGTTTCACGCATCAGCAAGGAAGGAACTCCGTGACCTCGAATCGGGTCGACTCGTCTAGCAAATTGTCTGTGCCAATCTATTGCGAGTGAATCGCGGTATACAGCGCAGGTTCGAGCCGTTAACGTAAAGCAAAGCCGTTTATAGAGGAAGGACTCGTGGAACACTCGCTCTTAGTTTGGTTGTTGCCGACTCTTGCCCTGGTTGCCGGTGTCGCCATTGGATTCCTGGTTGCTCGCTTGCTGCCCAATGCCGTGCCTAACAGCACGCAACGACAGCTGGATGACATTCAGGAACGTTTTGACAGCTATCAGAATGAAGTGGTCACCCACTTCAACAGCACCGCAATGCTGGTGAAGAAACTCACTCAGAGCTATCAGGAAGTACAAGACCACCTCGCCGAGGGCGCCAACCGCCTGGCCCTGGACGAACAGACTCGCCAACGCCTGCTGGCGGCCCTGCAGGCCGATGCCGTGCAAGCGCCACGGGAACGCCTGACACCGCCGCGCGATCAGGAACCGCCTCGCGACTACGCTCCCAAAACGCCGAACGCACCGGGCATGCTCGATGAGCATTACGGTCTGAAAAAGTAATCAGGTTTCGCGCAATATAAAAAGCCCGCCCGATCTGCTGAGGATCGGGCGGGCTTTTTTACGCCCGGGGTTCAGTCAGGCACTTGCGGGTATTACTGGACCTGGCCGTACTGCTGACCAGGGATCGCCTTGAGATTGACCTCGACGCGACGGTTCTGCGCACGACCATTGGTGTCACCGTTGCTGGCGACCGGATTATCCGGGCCGGCACCACGAGCACTCAGGTTGGCACCACTCACGCCCTGGGACGTCAGGTAGGTAGCCACGCTCTGGGCACGACGCTGGGACAGGTCCATGTTGTGCTGGCGGCTGCCGGTGCTGTCGGTGTAGCCGACGATCTCGATCTGGTTCTGGTTGAACTCCTTCAGGGAGCCGGCCAGATTATTCAGCGGCTGGTAGAAGCCTGATGCGATATTCGCCGAATCGGTGGCGAACGTGATATTACCCGGCATGATCAGCTTGATCTGATCACCCTGACGCTGCACTTCAACACCGGTGTTGGCCATGCTGGCGCGCAGTTTCTTTTCCTGCTGGTCGGCGTAGTAGCCGTAACCGGCGGCGGAAGCACCGACCACGGCAGCGCCGATCAGCGCGCCCTTGCCACGGTTGTCGTGGTTGATGGCCGCGCCCGCCAGGGCACCTGCCAGCGCACCCAGGCCGCCGTATTTGGCGGTCTTGCTCATGCCCGTGGAGCCGCCGTCGGCCTGACCCTGGTTGTCATAGGTGTTAGGGGACGCACAGCCAGACAACAAGGCCACGGCAGTAGCGACAATAATCAAACGACGCGAGGTGAACATGGAAAGCTCCTACTTTTTTACATTCTGTGGTGCAACGGACGTTGGCAATAGACCCTTGCGGAAGTTGGAACACAGCGACCGGCAAAAATTCCGTGGCCGCCTCCAACACCAGGGGATCTAGGCTCGTACAAATGGATTGTCACGCATTTCATCACCCAGGCGGGTATCCGGACCATGTCCGGTTACTACCGTTGCCTCTTCATCGAGGGTGTACAGGCGCTGCTTGATCGAGCGCACGATAGTCGCCTGATCACCGCCCCACAAGTCCGTGCGCCCTACCCCGCGCCGAAACAGCGTGTCACCGGCAATCAGCAGCTTAGCCTCGGAAAACCAGAAACTCATGGAACCCGGCGTATGCCCCGGCGTGTGCAACGCCACGCCACAACCGCAAGCCAGTTCCTCATCATCGGCCAGCCAGCGATCCGGCGGCGGCACCGGCGTATAGGGCACCCCGAACATGCCGCACTGCATCTCCAGATTATCCCAGAGGAACTGATCTTCCTTATGCAGGTGCAAGGTGGCGCCGGTTTTTTCCTTCAACTGACCGGAGGCCAGGAAGTGATCCAGGTGCGCATGGGTATGAATGATGCTCACCACCTTCAACCCCAAGGCCTCCAGCCGCGCCAGAATCAACTCATGATTGCCACCCGGGTCGACGACAATCGCCTTTTTAGTGATCGGATCGCCGATGATCGTGCAGTTGCACTGCAAAGGGCCGACGGGAAAGGTTTCGCGGATGAGCGCGGGTTTTGCGGCGTCCATGGAGACTCCTGAAGAGTGGATCGCCCATTTTGACCCAGGTCGTCATGGAATGGCGATACCTGGCAGGCAACCCCGGGCCAAGAGCGGTCATTTGATCTTTTTTTGAGAATCAATGATTCGAATTGCCGATCGGGTTCGGGCACCCTCCCGGCTCTTTGACCAGGGTACGAATTTTATGAGTATGTCGAGTAAATGGATGGTGGGTATTGCACTGAGCAGCGTGCTGCTGACCGGTTGCGTCTCGAAAGTGACGGAACAGGAGCAATACTCCGGCTTCCTGCCTAACTACGAAGGCCTGCAAGAGACCACCTCGCCAAGTGGCCAGAAAGTGCTGCGTTGGGTAGCGCCTGGCTTCAAGCCTGGGGCGTACTCCACGGTGGTATTCGACCAACTGGAACTGTATCCAGAGCCGAAGCCGACCGACCGGGTCAGCCTGAGCACCCTGAAAGACCTGCAATTCATGGCGAACGAAAGCACCAGAAACACCCTTGCACAGCAGTACAAGGTCGTTTCGAGTACCAAGCTGGCGCCTGAGGGCTCCCGGACCCTGATCATGCACGCGGCGATCACCGAGGTATCTGCCTCGAACGAACCCATGCACTGGTATGAAGCCGTTCCGATCGCAGCAATTGTCGGCACCACTCAGGCTGCCATGGGTACCCGCGACCAGATTGCCGAACTGTATATCGAAGCCGACCTGATCGACGCCAAATCCGGCTTGCCGGTCGCCAAGATGGTGCGCAAGGTTTTCGGTGAAGGCCTGGAAAACTCCGACACGCCGATTACCGCCAAAGACTTCAAGGCAGCGATCAAGACCGTCTCCGCTGACATGCAAGCCCTGCTTTCCAAGCAGTAAGCCATCCGTCATCGCACTGGACCCATGAGAGGCCCGAGTTCATGAAAAAATTGACGTCTATTCTGTCGGTGCTCGGGCTACTCGCCAGTTCCAGCGCCCTGGCGGTCACGGTTGTCCCACTCAACAACCAGACCTCCCAGACCATCCAGCAAGACACCAGCGCTTGCCAATCCCAGGCCAACGCCCAATACCCGACACAAAACACGGTGCCGACAGGCGGTCGTGTAAAAGGCGCGGCCACCGCGGCTGTCGCCGGGAGCGTGGCAGCGGAGGTCCGGGGCCGCCAGCATGAAGAGTTGTACGATCAGGTCGACGATGACGTCAAGCAAGACTACCGCCAGAATCGTGCCCAGAGCGCAGCGGCTGCCGGTGCTGTCGTCGGAGCATCGAGACAACGCCAGGAACGCCGGCAGAACATGAGCACCTCCGAACAAAACGTCAACGCCAGCAACTCGGTCTATACCAGTTGCCTGCAACAGCGGGGCTATAACGTCTTGCCTTGACCGCAGACGGGTAGCCGCCTCCGGAACCACGGAAACAGCCCCCCGCTCCCCGTCAGAACCCCAAAGGCAACGTCTCCTTCCCCTCCAGCCCCAACAAAAACTGCTTCGCCGCCAGCCCACCGGCAAACCCGGTCAGACTTCCTGATGCGCCAATCACCCGATGACAGGGCGTGACAATCGAGATCGGGTTCTTGCCATTGGCCGCCCCCACTGCCCGTACGGCCCTGGGGCTGCCAATCTGTTGGGCAATCTGGCTATAGCTGCGGGTTTCCCCGAACGGAATGGTCAACAACGCGCGCCAGACCTTTTGCTGGAACTCAGTACCGGCAAAGTCCAGCTCCAGATCAAAGCGGTCGCGGTGACCGGCAAAGTACTGCTTGAGCTGGTGTTCGGCTTCCTGCAGAACCGGGCTGTGGATATCTTCCTGCAGCGGGCCGATGCGTACCCGGTTGAGCTTTTCGTTTTCCCAGAGAATGGCGCAGAGCTTGTTGCCCTTGGCTATCAGGGTGAGGGTGCCGACCGGTGAAGGCATCCGCTTAAACACGTATGACATGGGAGACTCCTTGATCCGACGCTCAAGAGCGATCGTTCATCGTTGTCAGGGGACACATTCACAATAATGGGTGATTCAACCGCAAGAACTACGTTTCTTGCGGTTGAACTGCTGGATGGACAGGACATTGCAGCGCGCGAGCTTGAGATTCCGCGGGCAATAGGACCGAGGGTTATGCCAGTAGTCCCAATTCTTTCGCCCGGGCCACGGCTTGTGTACGGCGCTCGACCCCCAGTTTACTGTTGATGTGGCTGGCGTGGGTTTTCACCGTGTGCAGCGAGATGAACAGCTGATCGCTGATTTCCTGGTTCGAGCAGCCTCGGGCGATCAGTTGCAGCACCGCGTGTTCGCGGACGCTGAGGGTTTCCGCGCCGTGCTGCGGCTCTGCACTTTCGCGGATCGCGGCGTGCGGTAAACGCTCCATCAGGCTCTGACGCAACGAGCTGTCTGGACAGTGCGCCAGTTGTTCGCGCAACCAGTGCGCACGCTCGCGCAGCAGCCACTCAAAGGGTTGCAATGCGCCGCCGACGGCGGCCGCTTCGAACGCTTGCGCCAAGGCCTGTCGCGCTTGCGGCTCGCGTCCAGTGTTCAGTAACAAGGCAACCTTCTGACTCAGCGCCATGACGCTGAGCAACTGGCGGCCGGTTTTCTGTCCATGCTCCAACAAGGCATTGAGTCGCCCTTCGGCCAGCATCGGCTGCCCTTGTATGGACTCCAGCAGGGCTTGTTGCAACTCGATGTGCAACGGCATTTGTGGGTGGAATTCGGGGGGCGCCGCGGCCTGTTCGCCGTTGTAGGTCTGGCCGAGTCGCATCAGCCAGGCCTCGGCCAGGTCGGTACGGCCCTGGGCCAGCCAGAGTTCGCATTTGACCAGCGTGATCATCGCCAGGTAGTAGATAGGCGGCACGTCCCAGATATGCATCAGCCGCTCGGCCTCACCCAATTCGGCGAATGCCTTGGCAAACTCGCCTTTACCGCCCTCAAGCCTGGCGATCACACAGTGGCCGATCAACACACTGATGTCGCGACAGGCCCGCGCCTCACTCAGGCCCTGGTGCAATCGCGCCAACCCGGCTTCGGGCTGCAGGCGCAGGGTCAGCAAAAAACCTTCATACAGGGTCAGGCGTGCACGAACCGCATACAGGCGCTGCGGTGCCAGCCCCTGCAAGCGTTTCTGGCCCTGATGCACTTCCTCCAGCGAGCGGAGAATTTCCCCCCGCGCCTGCAGCACCCGCGCCCGGTCGTAATGGGCCAGCGCCTCGAATAATGGATTGCCGACCCGTTGCGCCAGCTCCAGCGACTCACGGTTCAGGCCACGGGCACGCCACAGGTCGGCATCGACGATGGCCAGGTTGGACAAGGTCGACAGGCACATCAAGCGCTGGCCGTAACGTTTTTGCGGCAGGCTCTCCAGGGCTTCGCTGCAGTAGCGCAAGGTCAGTTCACGCTGGCCACGCCCCCGGGCAATGATCCCGCTCAGCGCCAGCCACTGCGCGAGCATGGACTTCTGTGCAGTGGCCGAAGGGGCCGGCAGGAACCGGCTCAAATGGCTGGCCAACTCCTCGGCGGCATCCAGCTGGCAGGCCATCCCCAACGCCCAGCTGTACAGCACGATCAGGCGCGGGGTGCTGATCAGCAGGCTGTCGGGCAAGTCCATTTTCCAGCGCAACAGCATGCCCACGTTCTGCTCGGCCAGCAGTTGCTCCTCGGACAGGTTCTGCACCAGGTTGGCCGCAACGTCCAGATGCCCGGCGCGCAACGCCTGTTCGACAGCTTCGTCGAGCAGCCCCTGGGCATTGAACCAACGACAAGCGCGCAGGTGCAGGCTGGCGGTCGGGACCACCGCATTGGCGGTCGGCCGACTGCGCAACAGGTCGGAAAACAGGTGGTGATAGCGATACCAGTGGCCATGTTCGTCCAGTGGCACCAGAAACACCTGATGGGACAGCAGAAAGCGCAGGATCTCGGCGCTGTCATGCGCCTCGCGCACCGCGTCACACAGCTCGCTGCAAAAGCGTTCTTGCGGAGCCGTATCGTAGAGAAACGACTGCACCTCGGGAGGCAGGCAATCGATGACTTCTTCGAGCAGGTAGTCGCGGATCAGTCCTTCACCCCCGTGCAGCGGTTGCGGCAACGCACCTCCACTCCCTGCCTCAGAGGCCGCCAACAGCCAGAATCGCAGCCCGGCGACCCAGCCTTCGCTGCGCGAAATCAGGCTCTCCAGCGCTTCGCCGCGTAGCGAGCTGCTGTGCCGGTCAAGCAGGGCCAGGGATTCGTCGTGGGTCAGGCGCAGGTCCTGTTCATGCAGTTCGAGCAACTGGCGCGACAGGCGCAAACGCGCCAGATGCCAGTCCGGACGCTGGCGACTGGTCACCATGACCAGCAGGCCATCGGGCAAGTGATTGAGGAAAAATTGCAGACAGCGATCAAGTACCGGCCCCTGGGCCAGGTGATAGTCATCCAGCACCAGCAGCAACGGCCTGTTGGTCGACAACTGGCCGGCCAACTCATCCAGCAGCCCGTCCAGCCACTCTTCGAAGGCGAACGGTTGATGCCGCTGACGCATCTTCAACAGGCCAAGGGCCTGGCTGCCCAATCGGGGGAAATAGTGTTGCAGGCCTTCCAGCAGCCGCTCCAGGAAGCGCCCCGGATCACTGTCCCGCGCGCTTAGCCCCAGCCACAGGCTTTGCCAGTGCGCCGGCAGGCTCTGACAGAACTCCACCGCCAATGAGCTTTTACCGAAGCCGGCCGGCGCACTGACCAGCAGCAATCGCCCCTGCAGGCCAGCACTCAGCCGCTCGCACAAGCGAGGCCGCAGTACATAGCCATCAGGCAAGGGTGGGCGGTAAAAACGCCCTTCCGGCATCGGCAGTGCCGTGCTGGTGGGGGGCTGGATTCGGAACAGGTCAGTCATAGCCAACTCTTATTGAAGTGCTGTTGTCGGCATTGCAGATGTCCGCAGACTAGCGGTAAACAGAGGCGGATTGAAGGTTATTGCTACAAATGGCTACAAAAAGTGCATGGCGACTCTGTCATATCGACCGTATGGCGTTACAAACACCGGCCAATGTAACGGCGCGGTGTGTCAGGCAGGTTGCCGGGCCGGTTTGCGGAACGCAAAAAAACGCCCCGAACCAGTCGGGGCGTTTTTCGAGGATGCGGCCTCGTTACAGCGTATTAGCGAACACCTTCCTGGCGCAGTGCCGCCGGGGTGAAGTCGCTGGTGGTGGCCGTAAAGCCGAAGTCATAGGCCTGCTTCTCTTCGTTCTTCATGCCCAGCGCCAGGTAGCGGCCGGACTGCAGGTCGTAGAGGGTTTCCAGGGCATACCACGGCACTTGCTTGTCGTAGTAGTCCTCGGCATGGGCCTCGGCCACGCGCCACAGTTGACCACGACCGTCGTAGTGGTCAATCACCGCGGCTTGCCAGGTGTCTTCGTCGATGTAGAAGTCACGCTTGGCATAGATGTGGCGCTGACCTTCCTTCAGGGTTGCGACCACATGCCAGACGCGACGCAGCTCGTAACGCGCCAGGTCCTGGTTGATGTGGCCGGCCTTGATGATGTCGGCGTACTTGAGCTTCGGATCGTCGAGCTTGTAGCTGTCGGAGGCGATGTACATTTCCTTCTTGCCTTCGAGCTTCCAGTCGTAACGGTCCGGTGCACCGTTGTACATGTCCAGGTTGTCGGACGTACGCAGGCCGTCGGCCGCGGTACCCGGGCCATCGTAGGACACTTGCGGGGCCCGGCGCACACGACGCTGACCAGCGTTGTAGACCCACGCCGAGCGTGGTTCCTTGACCTGGTCGAGGGTTTCGTGAACCAGCAGCACACCACCGGCCAGACGCGCTGGCGCGGTCACTTTCTGTTTGAAGTAGAACAGGATGTTGCCCGGGTTTTTCGGGTCGTAGTCCTTCATCTTGTCGCGGAACACGAACTGGTCCTGGAAGTACACCAGGCTGTACGAGCCGTTCGCTTGTGGCGTGGCCTGGGTCACCAGGCGGGTCACGCTGCCGCCACGATAGCGGGTGATGTGGTTCCAGATGACTTCCACACCACTTTTCGGGATCGGGAACGGGATGGCCGTTTCGAAGTTTTCCAGACCGTTGCCACCGGAGACCAGGCTGGTGTTGGTGGCATTGCGCTTGATGGCGGCAAATACGTCAGCCGGCACGGTGGAACCACGATGGGACGGATACACCGGCATTTTGTAGGTTTCCGGGTAACGCTTGAACATCGCGTATTGGCCCGGTGCCAACTTGTCCTTGTACTTGTCGACATTCTGCGCGGTGATGGTGAACAGGGGTTGCTCGCTGCCATACGGGTTGGACAGGAAGCCTTTGCTGTCAACGGTACCGGCGTTCTTGGCCAGGGGTTTCCAGGTCGGGATCGAACCATCGGCATTGCCCGCCATTTCCGCGCCCATCGGCGTCAGGCTCTTGCCCAGCTTGTCCGCTTCAGCTGCCGGGACCGCGGCCATGACACCGGTCGCCAGCAACGACAGCCCCAGTACCCCGACGTGCAACAGATTCTTGGTCATTTTCATTTCTTGTTCGTCCTGAAAAAGCAGTGCTTAGAAGTTCACGCCGAAGCTGAGCGCGACGAAATCACGGTCATCCACGGTGGTGTACTTGCCGTCGAAGAAGTTGGTGTAGTTGAGGCTTGCGGTGTAGGTGTTCTGGTATTCGGCATCGAGCCCCAGGCTGACCGCTTTACGACCCTCCTCGAAGTTTCCGCCAGGGCCTGGCGAGTAACCTTCCACATCATGGGACCAGGCCACGTTCGGCTTGAGGTTGACGCCGGCGATGGCATCGTTGTAATCCCAGATGGCACGACCACGGTAGCCCCACGAGGTTGGCGTGGTGAAACCCTCGTCGTTACAGTTACGGGTAGCATTGTTGGTCGCCGTACCTGGACCGGCGCCAGCAATGGTCCTCCCGTTGAGGAATTCACAGGAGCCGTTGGGCAGTTCGCCCGGACCATAAACCGGGTCACGGCCATAACGCACATCTGAAGTACTCTCCAGCCCACCTACGTGGGTCACGCCGACTTCACCCACCAGGGTCAGGCGACTGGCGCCCATGACCTGGTCAAAGAAGTGCGTCAGGGTGGTCTGGAACTGAGTCACTTCCTTGCGGCGATAACCGTTCAGGTCGGAACCCGGCGAGGCCGAGAGCAGCGAAGCGTTGGCCAGCGCGCCACCCAAAGGACGTACACCCGCGAACAGAATGTCGGTGGAGTTCAGCTGCACCGGCGCATTCGGACGGTAGCTGACCTCGCCTTGCCACGCCGTGCCGGTAGGCAAGGTGGTGGAGAAGCTCAGGCCGTAGAGGCGAATGTCTTCCGGGTACTCGACGAAGTACTCCGAGTTGCCGGCCACCAACAGTGGCCCGAGCGCGGCGAACGGTCCTGGCAGTGATGCCGCGGTGTTATAGACCGACTGCGGAGCACCGGTGGCGCTGAAGATCGGCGCACGGCTGTGGTAGTTCATGAAGTAGGCACCGAACTCGGTGTCCAGCGGGTCGAACATGTACTTGAAGGACGCGCCCCACTGGCCGCTGTCCCGCGCATCGTGGTCTGGCCCGCGACGCACCAGCACACCTTCCTCGTTGACGTCGACGCCGTTGGCAGCCAATGGCCCCAGCGCGATGGCCGGAATGGTCGAACGCTTGTTCAGCACCCGCAGGTTGTTATCGCAACCGTCGGCGATGATGTCTGGCTGGGAGAAGAAGGTACCGCAGTTATCGACGACAGTCTGATCCCACTCCAGCTGGTAGAAGGCTTCGGCGGAGAGGTTCTCGGTCAGGCTCTGGGACACATAGAACATGTTGACCGGAATCAGGCCTTCCTTGATCTCGGCGCCCGGGCGACGGAACGCGGAAACGTCGATCGGGTTGATCGAGTTGATGCCGCCGCCGATGAAGGTACTTTCACCCCAACTGACGACCTGTTTGCCCAAGCGCACGGAACCCGGCTGCTCGGCGATGGCGTAGTTGTGGTAGACGAAAGCGTCGAGGATCTGGCCGCCTGCGGACTTGGCGCCTTCCTTGCGATTGTCGTCGCTGATGTCCTTGAACGGACGGCTTTCGTCCTGGAGTTCAAAGTCGTACCAGTATTTGCCCCGCACAAAGACGCCGGTATCGCCGTACTTCAATTCAAGATCATGGATGCCCTTGAAGATCTTCGAAAAGGTTTCCCCGCTTTTGAAGTTCAAGTGGCCATCGTCGGAGGTCTGGGACAGGCCGTGACCGCCGTTGTTGACGCCGATGAGGTTCTTGTTGGCGCTCTCGGTAGACCAACTTGCACCCAACGAAAGGGACGAGTCGAACTGACCTTCGATTTCACCAATGTTGAAACTGACGCCGAATGCAGGCCCGGCGAGCGTAGAGGCGAGACTGACCGCCAGAGGCAGTTTCGCCCGGCGCCAGAACTGGTTTACTGATGTCATCGACGCTACTCCATGTGCTTTTATTGTTATGGCGTTTAGCACTTTTAAAAACGCTCTGAAGGACAGTGAGCCATGCGCTCGCCAAATCGTTCAAAGTTGCATCGCCCCTGTTCGTGCGTGTGCCCCGTTCTTAAAAATCCTTGAACGGACTATATCCAGCAGGCTGTACTGCATGATCCCTCTAAAGTGTGATTTGCAGCCCCCGACCACTCTGGAACAGTCCTTCTGCCAGTCCGGCAGATGCCGGCACGGCAAGGATGGCTGAAAATATGGATTTGACAAGCCAAGCGCTTGCTTGGTGGGCCTGCCGCGCCCTTTCGGGCACGGCAAGGGGGGCTTAAAGCGTCGAGAGGAAGGTGCTGTTATTGGCCTGCCATTCGGTGATGTCGACCCGAATGCGTTTTTTGTCCAGCTTGCCGACACTGGTCTTGGGAATTTCAGTAACAAGGGCAATCTGACTCGGGATGGCCCACTTGCTCAGGTGTCCCTGCTCGACGAACGGTTTGAGGTGTTCCTTGAGTTCCTTGGCCCCGAGTATGTGGCCTTCACGAAGCACCAGCAGGGCAAACGGACGCTCACCCCATTGCGGGTCCGCAATACCGACCACTGCTACTTCACGTACCGCTGCATGACGGCTGATCAGGTCTTCCAGGTCCAGGGAAGAAACCCACTCGCCGCCGGTCTTGATGACGTCCTTGATCCGGTCACGGATGTCGATTATCCCCATGCTGTCCAGGGTCGCCACGTCGCCGGTGTGCAACCAGCCCCCGGCCCACAGTTCTGACCCCTTCTGCGGCTCTTTGAAGTAACCTTCGGTGAGCCACGGTGCACGCAACACCAACTCGCCCTGGGACTCACCGTCCGCCGGCAGGAAGTTACCGTCGGCATCGACGATAGCCGCTTCCACCAGGGGCCCCGGCACCCCGGCCTTGATCCGGTAGGTGGTGCGCTCGTCTTCGGTACCGGCCATCAACTCATCGTTAAGGTGCGCACAGGACACCAGCGGACCGGTTTCCGACATGCCATAGGCCGCCGTCAATTGAATGCCCTTGGCCTTGGCCGCCTCGTACAGCGCACGATTGAGCGCGCTGCCGCCGATGACGATTTTCCAGCCACCGAAGTCCGTGCCTTGCGCCGCCTTGGCGTTGAGCAGCATTTGCAGGATGGTCGGCACGCAATGGGAGAAGCTGACTTTTTCCTTGCGCCACAACTCCACCAGGTATTCCGGGTCGTAACGGCCGGGGTAGACCTGCTTGAGGCCCAGCATGGTGGCCACATACGGCAGCCCCCAGGCATGCACGTGGAACATCGGGGTAATCGGCATGTACACGTCGCTGGTGCCCAGCAAGCGGACGCTGTCGATGCTGCCCATGATCGTCGAAACACCCATGGTGTGCAGCACCAGTTGCCGATGGGTAAAGTACACCCCCTTGGGATTGCCGGTGGTGCCGGTGGTATAGAAGGTCGTTGCCACCGAGTTCTCGTCGAAATCCTCGAAGGTATACTCCGGGCTCGCGGCAGCCAGCAATTGTTCGTACTCGCCCATCAGGTTCGGCAGGTCGGCGGTTTTTTCCGGCAGGTCGGTCAGTAGCAGGGTCTGCTCGACCGTGGTCAGGTGCCCGGCGATGGCCTGGTACAGCCCGACGAACTCGCTGTTGACCAGCACGAAGCGGTCCTCGGCGTGGTTCATGGTGTAGAGGATCTGCTCGGGTGAAAGACGTACGTTGATGGTGTGAATCACCGCACCGATCATCGGGATGGCAAACATGCATTCCAGGTAGCGATGGCTGTCCCAGTCCATCACCGCCACGGTATCGCCGGCCTTGACCCCAGCGGCCGTAAGCACGTTGGCCAGCCGCGCGACACGCTCGATCAGGGTCGGATAGCTGTAGCGCAACTGGTCGCGGTAGACAATCTCGCGGGTTTTCTCGTAACGGCTGCCGGACATCAGCAATCGCTTGATCAACAGCGGGTATTGATAAGCACCTTCAGCTGGTGGAATAACGCGAGTCTGCAACATAAGCATCCCTTTATCTGACTGCACGGTCGTGGCGTAAAGTAGGCACTTTAATCAGCCTGGACGCGCGCCAAATCAGCCAAAGGAATGATTTGCAGAGCGGCGCAAATACTGGCTTTGCGCCAGCATTCGCATCGACAATCTGATCAATGCATCTCGGTAAGGGCCAGTTTTACGCCGATTGCGATCAGTACTGCGCCCATCATGCGATCAAACCAGTGCCCCATGCGGGCGAAACCGGCGCGCACACGCTGCTGGCTGAACAACATCGCCACCAGGCAAAACCAGATCGCGGTGGCGACGGCCAGGTAGATCCCGTAGCCGGCCTGCACCGCCAGCGGTGTGTGCGGGTTGATCACCACGGTGAACAGCGACAGGAAGAACAGCGTGGCCTTGGGGTTCAGGCCATTGGTCACGAAGCCCGAGGTGAACGCGCCACGGGCCGTGCGTTCGCCGGCTTCCTTGTGCAGGTTTTCGGTCGAAGGCTTCGCCGGTTGCGCGCGCAAGGCCTTGAAACCGATGTACAGCAGGTAGGCAGCCGCCAGCCACTTGAGCGCGTTGAACAGCACGATCGACTGCGAAACGATCAGGCCGATACCCAGCAACGAGTAACCCACATGCAGGAAAATCGCGCTGCCGACACCCAGCGCCGTCCACGTCCCGGCGCGACGACCGTGGGTCACCGCCTCACGCACCACCACGGCAAAGTCCGGGCCCGGGCTCGCGACGGCCAGCAGGTGAATCAGGGCAACGGTCAAAAACTCTGTCCAGTACATGGTGGGGCTCCTTTAGGCCAAGCGTAACTAGTTATTTCATCTGGTAGGCTCGGCAGATTACGCCTTCAGACTCATGCGCAAAAGGTACAGTTAATGACGAACAATCGCCGCGCCGTTTTCCTCGACCACAGCTCGCTTGACCTGGGTGACCTTGACCTCAGTGGCTTGCAACAGTGCTTCGATGACTTGCAACTGCAATCGCTGACCACCCCTGATAACGTCGTTGAACGGCTGCAAGGCGCCAGCGTGGCCATCAGCAACAAAGTCCCGCTCAACGCCACCACCCTCAAGGCCTGCCCGAACCTGAAGCTGATACTGATCGCCGCCACCGGCACCAACAACGTGGATCTGGTCGCCGCCCGTGCCCAAGGCATTACCGTGAGCAACTGCCAGGGCTACGGCACGCCATCGGTGGCGCAGCACACCCTCATGTTGCTGCTCAACCTCGCCACCCGCCTGGGCGACTATCAGAAAGCCGTCGGTGCAGGTCGCTGGCAGCAAGCCAGCCAGTTCTGCCTGCTGGATTACCCGATCGTCGAACTGCAAGGCAAGACCCTCGGCCTGCTCGGCCATGGCGAACTGGGTGGCGCGGTTGCCCGGCTGGCCGAAGCCTTTGGCATGCGGGTCATCACGGGCCAGATTCCCGGACGCCCGGCGCGCGCCGACCGTGTACCGCTGGATGAACTGCTCGCGCAGGTCGACGCCCTGACCTTGCATTGCCCGCTCAACGAACACACTCGTCACTTCATCGGAGCGCGCGAGTTGGCGCTGCTCAAACCCGGCGCCTTCGTGGTCAACACCGCGCGCGGTGGCCTGATCGACGAACAGGCCCTGGCCGATGCCTTGCGCAGTGGTCATCTGGGTGGCGCGGCAACCGACGTGCTGAGCGTCGAACCGCCGACCGCAGGCAACCCCCTGCTGGCCAACGATATTCCCCGCTTGATCGTGACCCCGCACAACGCCTGGGGCAGCCGCGAGGCTCGGCAACGGATCGTCGGCCAATTGAGCGAGAACGCCCAAGGTTTTTTCAGCGGTACAGCGCTGCGGGTCGTCAGTTGATAAACTGCCGCACTTTTTTTCAAGGAGCAGGTTATGGATCCGCGCAGTGAAGTACTGCTTCGTCAGGCCGAATTGTTTCAAGGTCAATTGCTACTGGCCGGTTTGCCCGCCGATGACTTGCTCGGCAAGTTACCCAAGGCCCACGGCTGGTGCTGGCATGCCGGCGATCAGGCGGCGCTGGATGCGCGCTTTGCCGAGCGCAGCCATTTTGGCGTGAATGCCCCGAGCCGCGAATTTGAAACGGCCGTGGTGTTCCTGCCCAAATCCAAGGACCTGACCGATTACATCCTCAACGCCCTCGCCTCGCGCCTGGCCGGTCGCGAACTGTACCTGGTAGGTGAAAAGCGCAGCGGCATCGAGGGCGCCGCCAAGCAGCTGAACCCTTTTGGCAAACCGCGCAAGCTCGACAGCGCGCGGCATTGCCAGCTCTGGCAAGTGACCGTGGCCAACGCACCGCAGGCCAAATCACTGGAGAGCCTGGCGCAAACCTATGAGCTGCCATTGGCCGAAGGCCCGCTGAAAGTCATCAGCCTGCCGGGCGTGTTTAGCCATGGTCGCCTGGATCGCGGTAGCGCCCTGCTGCTTGAACACCTGGACAAACTGCCCAGCGGTCACTTGCTGGACTTCGGTTGCGGTGCTGGCGTTCTGGGGGCCGCGGTGAAGCGTCGTTACCCGCACAACACCGTCACCCTGCTGGACGTCGATGCGTTCGCCGCTGCCAGCAGCCGCCTGACACTGGCCGCTAACGGCCTGGAAGCCGAGGTGTTGACCGGAGATGGCATCGACGCCGCGCCCATGGGTTTGAGCGCGATCCTGAGTAATCCACCGTTCCATGTCGGGGTTCATACCGATTACTTCGCCACGGAAAACCTGCTGCGAAAAGCGGCCAAACATCTGAAAAATGGTGGGGAACTTCGCCTGGTAGCCAATAGTTTCCTGAAGTACCAGCCGCTGATCGAAGAGCATCTGGGCGCCTGTTCGATCAAGGCCGAAGGACAGGGTTTCCGTATCTACCGAGCCAAGCGCGGTTGAATACCCTGTTGAAAAAGAACGCTTGCCGAATGGATTTTGCCTAGGCAGAATCCGCTCCGTCCTAGGGGAGTAGTCTCCCACGAGCGCCATGCTCGTCCGGCATACGTCAACATACTTGATCCTCAGATCATGGCGTATGCGACCCAAGCGTCCGCACAGACGGACCGCAGGGTTTGACAAGACCTATGACACGCACACCTTACCCGGGGCGGGAAGGCTGTACGTGTCATAGCCGTGTCGACCCGCCCCTTAGGAATGCCCTGATGCTGGATTCTCTACTCGTTCCCACCGCAGTCGTTGCCTTGGCCGAAATCGGCGACAAGACGCAACTGCTCGCTCTCATTCTCGCCGCCCGCTTTCGCAAACCCTGGCCGATCATCGCCGGTATCGTCGCTGCGACCCTGGCCAACCATGCCGCCGCCGGTGCCGTCGGCGCCTGGTTCGGCAGCTTCTTTTCGGATTCGGTGCTGCACTGGATCCTTGCCGCCAGCTTTGCCGCCACCGCGCTGTGGACCCTGGTGCCGGACAAGATGGATGACGACGAAGCCAGCACGGCCCGCAAGTTCGGACCCTTCCTCACCACGCTGATTGCCTTCTTCCTGGCGGAAATCGGTGACAAGACCCAGATCGCCACCGTAATGCTCGCAGCGCAATACCCTGAGCTGTGGCTGGTGATTATCGGCACCACCCTCGGCATGCTGATCGCCAACGTGCCGGTGGTCCTGGCCGGTAACTTTGCCGCGGACAAACTGCCCCTGACCCTGATCCGGCGCCTGGCAGCGTCGGCGTTCTTCATCCTGGCTATTGTTGCGGTGTACAAAGCTCTGCAGCTTTAAGCGGCAAGCCATAAGCTGCAAGCAGAGCGACTCGGCTTCTACTTGCAGCTTGCCGCTTACCTCTTGCTGCTGTTGTAAAGCGGCATGACTTTCGGGATCGCCGCCTGCAGCGACTCGATCCGGCTGCTGGAAGCCGGGTGAGTGCTCATGAACTCAGGCGGCGAACCTCCGGAGACCTTGCTCATTTTGTTCCACAGGGTGATCGCTGCGTTCGGGTTGTAGCCGGCGCGCGCGGCCAGTTCCAGGCCGATCAGGTCGGCTTCGTTTTCGTTGGCGCGGCTGTTGGGCAAGGTCATGCCGTAGTTGGCCACGGTATCGGCCAGCGCCAGGGTATCCTGGCCCAGGCCGAGCAACACGCCAGCGCCCTGCTTGGCCATTTCAATGCCATAGGCCTTGGACATCGCTTCACGACCGTGCTCGCGCAGGGCGTGGGCGATTTCATGGCCCATGATCGCGGCAATTTCGTCGTCGGTGAGCTTGAGCTTGTCGATCAGCCCGGTGTAGAAAATGATCTTGCCGCCGGGGCCGCAATTGGCGTTGAGTTCGTCACTCTTGATCAGGTTGACTTCCCACTTCCAGTGCGCCGAATCCGGGCGAAAGTTCGGCGCCTGGGCGATCAGGCGCGTGGCGATGGCATCGACCCGCCTGGCATCGCTGCTGGTCTGGTCCAGCACGCCTTTTTTGCCCGCCTCGCCCACTGTCTTCTGGTAGGACTGGGCATACATCTGGTTGACCTCATCGGTCGACAGCATGCTGAACATCCACTGCGAGCGCTCCACACCCACGGCGCCACCGCTGGTGGTGTTGACCGACTGACAGCCAGCGATCAGCAAACTGGCACCCAGCGCACACAAAACCCAACTTTTACTCATGAAAGCTCTCCCTGAAAACATGGCGCGTATCGTAGGCGGTGCGCTGTATCTGCGCCAGATGCAACAGACGTGTAACACGCCATTTCCCGCCCGGCCCCATCCCCAAGTCTCAATCCCTTTATAAAACACCCCTCGGTCAATGGCATCAAGGCCCGACACCGGTCTCGATGCGACACATCCGGGCCAAAAACAGTCATTCATGAAATTTCCGCTCATGGACCGCCATCCCCCCGCCGATAAAGCTCGGCAGATGCCCTCCTGCGTCCGGAGCCTTTATGAAATTCAAGTCGATTCAGTTTTCCGTCGCCGCACTCGCCGGAGCCATCGTGCTCAGCGTGGTGGTTGCGCTGGTGTTGTACGCGCTGTTTGCCGGTGCACGCACTCAGGAAATGGTCCAGCAACGGACCCAGGCCCAGTTCGAACAAGTCATCGAGCAACGCCTGCGCGGCCTGGCACAGACCCAGGTCAGCCAGATCCAGCGCGAACTGGAAGCGCCGCTGCTGATCGCCGGTGGCCTGGTGCGGGTCAACACACTGATCGGCTCCCAGGATGCCGAGGGCAAGCCCGTGTTGAGTCTCAGCCGTGAGCAACTGGTCAGCCTGATCAAGGAGAACGTCGCGAAGAACCCGAAAATTCTCGGCGCCTACATCGGCTGGGAACCCAATGCGCTGGATCACAACGACACGGCCTACGTTGGCAGCAAGGACATCGGAGTCGACGCCACCACCGGACGCTTCCTGCCGTGGTGGTTCCGCAATGATGACGGCAGCCTGGGCCTGGATAAACTGGCGGACGTGAACGACCGCACCGTGCTATCCACCGGCGTGCGCGCCAGTGAGTACTACCTGTGCTCCCAGGAGAGTAAAAAATCCTGCGTGATCGACCCCGCGCCCTACAAGGTCGGCGACAAGATCGTCATGCTCGCCTCCTTCATCGAACCGATCATGCTCAACGGCACCTTTCAGGGCATTGTCGGCGCCGACCTGTCGGTGAACTTCATTCAGGACATGCTCCTGGCCGCCAACCAGAAGCTGTACAACGGTGCCGGTGAAATGGCCCTGATTGGCGGCAACCAGCGCCTGGTGGCCTACACCAAGGACCCAAGCAAGTTCGGCGAAAAAGTCAGCGACATATTGGACGCCAATCAGTTGGCCAACCTGGGCAACCTCAGTCGCGGCGAAGTGACCTACAACGTCGATAAAACCAACGGCAAGATCGAACTGTACCTACCGTTCGGCATCGGCCAGACCGACGCGCGCTGGACCCTGCTGCTGCAATTGCCGCTGAACGCCGTGATGGCCGACCTGCAACAACTGCAGGGCGACCTGAACAGCCAGCGCAAGGCCGACACGTTTGGCATGGCCATGGTCGGCCTGGGAATTGCCGGCCTGGGACTGCTGGTGATCTGGCTCGTAGGCCATGGCATCGCCCGACCGCTGAAGCAGATGGTGGCGATGCTCGATGACATCGCCCAGGGCGAAGGTGACCTGACCCGTCGCCTGACCAGCGACCGCGCCGACGAACTCGGCTCGATCGCCAAGGGCTTCAACACCTTCCTGGCAAAACTGCAGGCGATGATCACCCAGGTGGTGACCTCGGTGCAGAGCGTCAGCGACTCATCGGAGCACACCGCAGACATCGCCATTCGCACCAACCTGGGCGTGCACAAGCAAATGGCCGAAATCGATCAGGTGGCCACTGCCGTGCAGGAAATGACCGCGACCGCCCAGGACGTGGCACGCAATGCAACCCAGGCCGCGCAGGCCGCCAGCCACGCCGATCAGGCGGCCACCCAGGGCATGCAGATCGTGCGCGACACCTCGATCTCGATTGGCGCCCTGGCGGTGGAAATCGGCAATGCCGTCGGCGTGGTGCAAACCCTGGCCAAGGACAGCGAAAACATCAATGCGATCCTGACCGCCATTCGCGGGATTGCCGAGCAGACCAACCTGCTGGCCCTGAACGCCGCCATTGAAGCGGCGCGGGCCGGCGAGCAGGGCCGCGGCTTTGCAGTAGTAGCCGATGAAGTGCGCAACCTGGCGCAGAAAACCCAGCAGGCCACCGAAGAAATCCAGTCGATGATTCAACAGTTGCAACAAGGCACGCGCGACGTGGTGCGGGTGATGGAGGACAGCCAGAACAGGACCGACGAAAGCGTACAACACGCCGCCAGGGCGGCGCAGGCGCTGGAGACCATTACCCGGGCCGTGTCCGTGATCAACGACATGAACACCCAGATCGCCAGCGCCGCCGAAGAGCAAAGCGCAGTGGCCGACGACATCAACCGCAACGTGATCAATATCGGTCAGGTGGCCAATGAAGTGGCCGGCGGCGCGGATGAGTCGAGTGCGGCCAGTGCGGACCTGACCAAGCTGGCCGAGCAGCAGCGACGGTTGATCAATCAGTTCAGAGTTTAACTGAAGGTCCATGGGTGCGACGCAGAGCGTCACGGGATGCATTCCCACACGGAACGTGGGAATGATCGGCCAGATTGCGAAAAACTCAACCCGGGGTCAGGCACTCCGGTGCATTGAGCTTCGGATCATTCACCAGGTTCGCCAGCACCCGCTCGCGCAAGGCGGCAGGCTCGCTGGCGAGCAGCGCCTGCAGGGCGTGCAGCGGGGTTTCGGGGTTGAGCCAGGCTTCCTGCCCTGCCGCATCGAGAATCAACGGCCGGCGTTGGCTGGCGGCGGCCTGAGTCACCACCGCCGTACTCAACCAGACCTGCTCCTGCACCGGATACGCTTCCCAGATCGCGGCAAAAAACAATGCCGAACCTTCTCCTGGCGTCAGCCAGTACGGGCGCTTGCGGGTGGTACCGCGCCATTCGTAGAAGCCGTTGGCCGGTAACAGGCAACGGCGCAGGCGCAAGGCCTCGCGAAACATCGGCTGCTCGGCGACGGTTTCCGCCCGGGCATGGGCCGGCGTCTTCGACAAATCGGTCAGCCACGCCGGCGTCAACCCCCAGCGGGCACGCGCAAGGGTACGCTGGCCCGCCTCGGCGCGCAGGATCAGCACCGAATCATTGGGCGAAATATTCCACTGCGCCTGCTGATCGGCCGGAAAACCGGGCAAGGCCGCAAACGCGGGGTTCCAACGAAACAGGGCAAAACGTCCACACATGGGGCAACACGACTCTTGATCAAACGAACACCAGCCTAACAGACCAGCACGCCGGGAAAGCTATCCGGTTCGTCACCGGGCAGCGGCAGAGCGGCATTGTAGGCCGCAATCAGCTCTCGGGCGTACTGGGCCTGGTCATTGTCCACCGCCAGGCCCAGCAGCCCAGACGCCGGCAACTCACCCGTGCCACCGAGCAAATCGCGCCCCACCAGATGCGCTTCCACGCCTTCGCTGGCCAGCATGCCTTGCAGCAACTCACCTTCCATCAGGTTTTCCGGTTCGTAGATGCGCTGCATAAAAGCCACCCCTCACTCGTTTTCGCTGTGAACTTCGAGCAACCACTCATGACCGTCGGTCTGCAGAACAAAGGTGATGGGGCGACAGCACACTGGACAGTCCTCGATATACGTCTGGTCACCGCCAGATAAATCCAGAACAGCCTCCACTTCTTCACCACAGTAAGGGCATTCATAGCGCTCGGTTTCCAGCATCGCGGTCTCCCAAGTGACTTGTGCGTATAATCGCCGGTCTATTTGCAGGGCTATTTTTGTTTGAGCTGCTTTTTCAGACCGTACCCTGTGTGGATTCGATCCGATCCATTACTTACCCTAGCCGTTTCTAACAAGAGAGCATGATGGGCGAATTCGATGCCATCCGACCTTACGACGACAGCGAAGTCCCGGCAGTGCTGGCACGGCTGCTGAGCGACAAGGCGTTTCTAGATATCCTCACCCACTTTCGCTTCCCGCGCTTTGCCGGCGCCCTGGGCTGGATGCTCAAACCACTTATAGCTCATCGGCTGCGCCGAGAGTTTGCCGGTGTCACCTCGGTTGCAACGCTGCAGGACAAGGTCGAGTTCTATGTCGACCACACCATCGAGCGCGCAACCGACGGTGTGACCTACACCGGCGTCGAGCAATTCAAGTCCGGCAGCGCCTATCTGTTCCTGGCCAACCATCGCGACATCGTGATGGACCCGGCGTTCGTCAACTACGCGATCTACCACGCCGGCCTGCCCACGCCACGCATCGCCATTGGCGACAACCTGCTGCAAAAGCCCTTCGTCAGCGACCTGATGCGCCTGAACAAGAGCTTTATCGTACACCGCTCCATTACCGGCCGGCGCGAGAAGATGGCGGCGTATCAGTTGCTGTCGGCGTACATCAACCATTCGATCCGCAACGATTGCGCCTCGATCTGGATCGCCCAGGCCGAAGGCCGCGCCAAGGACGGAGACGATCGCACCGAGTCGGCGATCCTCAAGATGTTTCACATGAGCCGCAAGGACGAGCCGTTCGGCGAGGTCATCCAGTCGCTGAACCTGACCCCGGTGTCGATCAGCTACGAGTACGACCCGTGCGACCAGGCCAAGGCCCGCGAGCTGTACATCCGCGCCACCACCGGCAGTTACACCAAAGCACCGGGCGAGGACGATGTGAGCATCGCCAAGGGCATTACCGGCTACAAGGGCCGGGTCCACGTCAACTTTGCAGCGCCCATCACCGAGCTGTTCGACGACACCAAGCAACTGGCGGTCGAGATGGACAAGCAGATCCTCGGCGGTTACCGGTTGTTCCCGGTGCACTACCTGGCGTACGCCCAGTGGAACGACGCCGACCCACAATTGCAGGTGCCGAAGGCTGCCGAACTGTTCCCGGCCGAAGAACTGGCCAAGGCCGGGCAAGAATGGCAAAACCGCCTCGACGCCTGCCCCGAGGAACACCGCCCGTTCCTGGTGCTGCAATACGCGACACCGGTGCGCAATCAGTACCGGGTCAAGGCGGGTTTACCGCTGTAAGGCTTTGGCTTCAAACAAAAGCGGCGCCCCTCGGGGCGCCGTTTTTGTTTGCCCGGGACAGGCTCCCGGCCGCCGTCAGATCCGCGTACTGATCCACGACACCAGCAACGCCAGGCCCAGGCAGGCAAAGCCGAACGCGTAGAAAAAGCGGTTCATGCGCAGGGTTGCGATACTCGACAAGTGCACCTGCGTGTCGGCATCCGCACGCCCGGCCTGCGCGGCGAGACTGGCCCGGGCCTGCTGCTCGCGACGACGGGTCGCGTGCAACAACCAGCCACCGGGGCAGGCCACCAGCAGCGCGAAGATATTGATCAGTTTGGCGGGGTGAGCGGTAAACAACGACCAGATCATTTGCAACGACATCGTGAACCTCATGCGAAACGGGGCATACGGGACATCGAAACAACACCCGCGGCGCGGATTCTACCCAAAGCCCTGCTCCCTGCCCTCGCTTTCCGACAAAAAACCGGCCATTCGACCGACTCATGCCCTGCGTCACGTCTTCGTCATCTAAACACGCCAAGCTGTCGCCCCTCGAAACCGACACGGAGCTTGTCATGCTGCACGCCGAAAACCAGGATCGCCTTTACCTCATTACCCCGACCGACGAACAACAAACCCTCGTCGGCAGCCTGGCCTTCAACGTTCAAGACCGCCACTGGCTCGTCTACTGTGCCCTGGGCGGACACCAGCACCCCGACCTGCCGGAAACCGACCTGCTGACCGGCGTCAGCGTACTGGACTTCTACTCGCAAGCCGCGTGAAGACAGTTGCTGACGCATCTGGGTGAATACAGGGTGTGCCTGATCAGCAATCAGGCCGCCTTCACGTACAAGCGCAATACCGCTACCCCGCCAAAAAAAACAAACCAACGTACACCCGCCCCACCACTCAACAGGCCGAGCGTTAGCTCGCCTGCCGCTCTTGATCTTGCTCTGGCTCTTGATCCACCCGCCCCTTCGGCAGGCCGAGCGCAGGCGTTCATCAGGGGAGTGGCGCGCAGCGCCCCTCGACACAGTCGAGGACATCGCATGGAGGTCGAGCGAAGCCGACCGGAGGGCGATGCCCCCTGAGGAATGCCGGAGTCGAGGGAACCCCGAGCCTTGGCGAGGGGCAGGACGCTCGGGGCGAAGCGTTTTTTTGCTTACTTTTTTTAGGCGCTTGTAAAAAAAGTGAGTCGCCGTCAGGCGAAACCATAAGTCGCCATGACCGCAGCAACGGATATGTACACCGCACCTGCAAGAGAATGTTTGGCTGCCAAGCCGCCTTCGCGGGCAAGCCCACAGATCATTCAACAGAAACAAAAAAACCCGGCTCATCACTGAAACCGGGCTTCTTCAGACACACCGCAAACCGTTACTCGCCCAGGACCTGACCCACCGTCGGATCCTTGAACAAACGAGTCAACGCATCACTCAAGACATCACCGACCAGCTTGGTGTTGGTCTCCTGATTCGGCGCCATACCAAAACGCTGATCCAGCGACGCACCGTAACGACCGCTATAGCGACGGTTGGCATTCTGCACATCAGAACGGAAAGTCGCACCGATGGTCGCCTCGGTCACATACATGCCTTCTTTAGGCGACTGATACTTCAGCTCGGCCAAGGTCACGGTCAACTGCGGCGCGTTGTAGGCATTGGCCGTCGGCGTGAAACCCAACAGACGCACAGCCGCTTCAGCCTGAGCCTGCAACTTCGGCAGGATCTGCGCGCTTTGCACCGTAATCGCGCTGGTTTCCGGGTACAGGCCGCCACGGGTGCCCAAGGTCGGCGACGGACGACCGTCAACCACCTTCACCACCACCGGCTGACCATGACCGACCGGCGCCAGTTGAGTCGTCAGTTTCGGCTCCGGGGCTAGTTGCTGCGGGCTGTGGGCGCAGCCAACCAGCGTCAAACTGGTCACAGTGATCAAACCGAACAACAGGCGTTGCAACATGCGCTTCTCTCCAGAATCAGGCACAAACAGAGCGGCAGTATAGCGGGGGCCACTCGCTTCAAACCAGCGACCCTGAACATAGGCTGAAGACTTGCGCAATGTTACGCCGAGCGAGCCCCTGGTAACCCGAGTGTCATGCCACACTGCTAACGTCAACGCTGTCACCGCTCGAGGGCATTGCCATGCAGTTTTTCTGGTCGCTGTTTGCTCCACACCGTAATTTCCGCAGCTTCGTCCGGCTCGACAGCAACGACTGCTGTCTGGCATTCAAGCACTGTCGTGTGCCGCCAATGGGTGACGGCTGGGTGGAAATCAACGAGATTCGCCCTCATTGGTTGCACCAATCCCTACCCGCCAGCGCCCGCGTGACCCCACGCATTGCTCGCGCACGGTTGCACCGCGTGTTGGCCACCTGACCGAACGGCTAATAAAAGTCATTAAACACGACCATTTCCCTGCGTTTCTTCGCTACAATCTCCCCCCGATTATAAGGACGTCTCCTGATCGGGCCTCGCAGCATCGCTAATACTCGCGTATTGGCTCCCCCGCACCGCCCACAGAGAGCCGCCCACACAGATCGAGTGAAGCTGGCGAGCTTGCTGTTTACCCTGCAAACCACCACTTTTCGCGCATCTGCCAGAGCTGTCATGACGCTCGGTCACTGAGCTGTTTGCCCGTTTTGCCTGCCATGTAACCCATGCTGGCAATCTATCCTCGGGCCCGGTGCCAGGCGCAGATAGCCCTTTTTTGAGGTTCACGTCTTCAAAAGAGCGTGAAAAAACGGGTTTTCACAACTTCACAAGAGTGTGGCGAGCAAATGAATAGTTTTGCGTCTGAACATGCACCATTAGCGTCTACAACAGCCCAATTACACAGGACCGAGCACTCCTCAAGAACCGGAGCCTGAAGCCTGTCCGCTACGGATTTGGTTGCACAAACAGACGTATCGACCATAAGTCGAATTGCCTCCCGCGCGCTGAAGTGAGTTCATAGGAACCCTGAAGCCGGTGGGTAGCGTCTGTCGAAGTTGCGAAAAATTGCGAAGATTCGGACATGGCGATCCTGGCCATGAGTGACCCGGGGCACAACAGAACATGCCCTGTAACTCCTGGCAGCTATGCCGACAATTTGGTGCTGCAGATTTTGGAGACGCGTTAAATGGCGCATAACGAAGCAGTCGACGTGGTACTGGTTGGGGCGGGCATCATGAGTGCCACCCTCGCCGTGCTGCTCAAAGAGCTCGACCCCGCGATCAAGCTGGAAGTCGTCGAGCTGATGGATTCCGGTGCCGCGGAGAGTTCCAACCCGTGGAACAACGCCGGCACCGGTCACGCCGGGCTGTGTGAGCTGAACTACACGCCACAGGCCGCTGACGGCAGCGTCGACATCAAGAAAGCCGTGCACATCAACACTCAGTTCGAGGTGTCGAAGCAATTCTGGTCGTACCTGACCAAAAAAGGCACCTTCGGCTCGTCGAAATCCTTTATCAGCCCGGTCCCGCACCTGAGCTTCGTGCAGGGTGACGCTGGCGTTTCGTTCCTCAAGGAACGGTTCAAGGTGCTGAGCAGGCACCACGCCTTCGCGGACATGGAATACACCGAAGACAAGGCAACAATGGCGCAGTGGATGCCATTGATGATGCCTGGTCGTCCGGCTGATGAAACCGTCGCCGCGACCCGTGTGATCAATGGTACCGACGTCAACTTCGGCGCCCTGACCAATCAGTTGCTCAAGCACCTGACCAGCGCACCCGATGCCCAGGTCAAGTACTGCAAGCGCGTGACCGGTCTCAAGCGTAACGCCAACGGCTGGACTGTCAGCATCAAGGACGTCAACAGCGGCAACACCCGTGATGTCGATGCAAAATTCGTCTTCCTCGGTGCCGGCGGTGCGGCCTTGCCGCTGTTGCAGGCCTCGGGCATCGAAGAAAGCAAAGGCTTCGGCGGCTTCCCGATCAGCGGCCAGTGGCTGCGTTGCGACAACCCGGAAGTGGTCAAGCACCACCAGGCCAAGGTCTACAGCCAGGCAGCCGTCGGTTCGCCGCCGATGTCGGTGCCGCACCTGGACACCCGCGTGGTTGATGGCAAGAAGTCCCTGCTGTTCGGACCTTATGCCGGCTTCACCACCAAGTTCCTCAAGCACGGTTCGTTCATGGACCTGCCGATGTCGGTACGCGCCGGCAACATCGGCCCGATGCTGGCGGTCGCGAAAAACAACATGGACCTGACCAAGTACCTGGTCAGCGAAGTGATGCAATCGATGGAACAACGCCTGGAATCGCTGCGTCGCTTCTACCCTGAAGCCAAGGCCGAAGACTGGCGCCTGGAAGTTGCAGGCCAGCGCGTGCAGATCATCAAGAAAGACCCGAAAAAGGGCGGCGTCCTGCAGTTCGGTACCGAACTGGTGGCGGCCAAGGACGGTTCGCTTGCGGCCTTGCTCGGCGCTTCGCCGGGTGCCTCGGTGACCGTTTCGATCATGCTTGAGCTGATCGAGAAATGCTTCCCGAACAAAGCCTCCGGTGAATGGGCGGCCAAGCTGGCAGAAATCTTCCCAGCCCGGGAAAAGGTTCTGGAAACCGACGCTGCGCTGTATCGCAAGATCAACACGCAGAACAATGTCGCACTGGAACTGGTAGAAGAAAGCAGCGAGACCCCAAGCTTCGCTTGATCCTCGCCCATGAAAAACGCCCCGTTCTCCTTGAGAGCGGGGCGTTTTTTTTGTCGCTTCGAAAACCTTAGCCGCGCGCTTTGCGGATCAGTTCGATGTAGTCCTCGGCGTTGCGCTGGTCCGAAATCAGGGCAATGAAGTCATTGCCGTGCTCATCCTTGCCATCTAGGTCATGACCAGCCTCGACAAAAAACACCAGAAACCGCTCGAAATCGTCGATACGCAGGCCGCGGTAGGCCTTGATCAGTTTGTGCAGGGACGGTGAAGTCGCGTCAGCCGGCTCGAAATCGAGGAACAATTTGATCTGCGCATCGCCGATCTCGTCACCAATCAACTGCTTCTTATCTTTACGCATTGCCGACTCCAGCTCGCAGACATTTCACGGGGCCAGCAGTTTACCCCTGCCCTGACCCAGGCCTCAACGACCAACCTTCAGCGCGAGCGCACGGCCCCGGTGTGCAGATCCGCCCAGACATGGCCATTACCATAGCTGAGGAACTGGCAATACACCGTCCCGCTGCGCAGCAAGTCGATCACCACCCGGTATTGGGCCATTGGGTAATACAGCGTGAGGGTCTTGGTCTGCTCGTCGTAAATCGGCTTTTTCAGGCTTTTGCTTTCGCCATCAAAATTCACCAACACCTGACTGATGCTCGCCCCTTTGTTCATGGCTTTGCCTTTGAGGCGAATCATCAGGGGTGAAGTAATCGGAATCGGTTGCTGGCTGGACTGACGCTGGCTGCCGACCACCACCGAATACTCGGTAACCTGCAACAATTGCTGCTGTTCGGGCGCCGCATCACGCAGGGTCAGGTCATCGGGAGGCAGAAACTGCCCGTGCATCAGCGCGGGGGCGGCCGCCAGCGGCAGGCTGACGCTCAATAACAGCGCAGCGCAACAGCGAATCAAAAGGCTCATGACAGGCTCCGAAGGGGGGCCCAGCACTGTAGCAGCGTGAAGCGCGCCGTCAATCGAACTGCGCGCGCATCCAGGCGTGATACTCGACGACGCCAGGCTCACCTTCGCGGGGAGCCCAATACGCGTGCTCGCCCTCACCTACCGGCCGGTAAGGCCCGGACTTGCATTCGAACATGACACTATCAGCCTCCAGCACCACTAGGCCATGGTAGACCCTGGCGGGAAGGTCCACACCCAACGTCTCGCCGCCCGCCTGCAGAATGCGTTTTGCAACGACTTCGCCATGCTCATCAAAGATCAGTACGCCGAGACGCCCCTTGAGCACCAACAGGGTTTCAGCCTTATCGTCGCTCAGGTGCCGGTGAGGCGGGATGTAAGTCGCTGGCTGCAAGCCAACGGCCATGCGATGGCACGGCTCTTCCATTTGATGGAAGTTGTGGTGCTGACGCCCGCGAGGACTGGCCGCGGCTTTCTCGGCCAAGTCAGCAAACAGTGTTTGATCGAGAAAGCTCGGCGTTGTCATGTTTACATTCCTTTAACGGCGTAGATCCCGTTGGCGTTGCGCCAGTAACCCTTGTAGTCCATGCCGTAACCGAAGATGTAACGGTCGATGCATGGCAAGCCGACGAAGTCCGCCTTGAGATCAGGACGCGCCTTGCGGTCGTGGTCCTTGTCGATCAGTACGGCGGTGTGGACCTTGCGGGCGCCGGCGTGCTTGCAGAAGTCGATGATCGCACCCAGGGTGTGACCTTCGTCGAGAATGTCATCGATGATCAGCACGTCACGGTCGATGAACGACACTTCCGGCTTGGCTTTCCAGAACAGGTCGCCGCCGCTGGTTTCGTTGCGATAGCGGGTCGCGTGCAGGTAGGAAGCTTCCAGCGGGAACTTCAGATGAGTCAGCAGCTTTCCGGAGAAAATCAGGCCGCCGTTCATGACACAGAACACCACCGGATTGCTGTCAGCCAGTTGTTCGTTGATGTGTGCACCGACGCGGGCGATGGCCGCCTCGACTTCAGCTTCGGTGTACAGGCAGTCAGCCTCTCGCATGATTTGACGGATATGCTCGAGATCAGCGGACATGGCGCTCTCCAAGGGGGTGGCGGATTCGGAAAAGCGGGCAAAGGTACGCATCCAGACGAGCCAGATCAAGCGTTTCTGGACTAACGTACTGTATGTCTATAGGACAACACCCTCGGATAGATTAATCTAGGCCGGTTTTTTTGCCCGCCGCCGGAGCCTTTCCCTATGCCCATCCGTGAGATCCGCCACCCGCTGATCCGACACAAACTTGGCCTTATGCGCCGCGCAGACATTAGCACGAAGAATTTCCGTGAGCTTGCTCAGGAAGTCGGTGCACTGCTGACCTACGAGGCTACCAAAGACCTGCCCCTTGAATCCTATGACATCGAGGGCTGGTGCGGCACCGTTTCGGTCGAAAAAATCGCCGGTAAGAAAATTACCGTCGTGCCGATCCTGCGCGCCGGCATCGGCATGCTCGAAGGTGTCCTGAGCCTGATCCCGGGCGCCAAAGTCAGCGCCGTGGGCGTGGCTCGCAACGAGGAAACCCTCGAAGCGCACACCTATCTGGAGAAGCTGGTTCCGGAGATCGACGAACGGTTGGCCATGATCATCGACCCGATGCTCGCCACTGGCGGCTCGATGGTCGCGACCATCGACCTGCTGAAAAAGGCCGGCTGCAAGGACATCTGTGCCATGGTCCTGGTGGCCGCCCCCGAAGGCATCGCCGTGGTAGAGAAGGCTCACCCGGACGTGACCATCTACACCGCCTCCATCGATCAGAAACTGAACGAACATGGCTACATCATTCCTGGGCTTGGCGATGCTGGCGACAAGATCTTCGGCACCAAGCAGAAGGACGCGTGAGCATGCAGGATGAGTTCAACGATCCGCTCTGGCGCCAGGTGTTGTCGGGTGCGCAGATGCTGTTCGTGGCGTTTGGCGCCCTGGTGTTGATGCCGCTGATTACCGGCCTCGACCCCAATGTCGCGCTGTTCACGGCGGGCCTGGGGACCATTTTGTTCCAGGTCGTGACCGGGCGTCAGGTCCCGGTGTTCCTGGCGTCGAGCTTTGCCTTCATCACTCCGATCATTCTCGCCAAGGGCCAGTTCGGCCTGGCAGCGACCATGGGCGGGGTCATGGCGGCCGGTTTCGTCTACACCTTCCTGGGCCTGGCCGTGAAGATCAAGGGCACCGGGTTCATCGACCGCTTGCTGCCGCCGGTAGTCATTGGCCCGGTGATCATCTCGATCGGCCTGGCCATGGCGCCGATTGCCGCGAACATGGCCATGGGCAAGGCCGGCGACGGTACCGAGCTAATTCCTTACCAGACGGCAATGATGATCTCCATGCCGGCGCTGCTGACCACCCTGATCGTGGCGGTGTTCGGCAAAGGTATCTTCCGCCTGGTGCCGATCATCTCCGGCGTGCTGGTCGGGTTTGGCATGGCGTTTTTCTTCGGTGTCGTCGATACCGCGAAGATCGCCGCCGCGCCCTGGTTCGCGCTGCCGCAATTCACCGCCCCCGAGTTCAACTGGCAGGCGATTCTGTTTATTGTCCCGGTGGCCCTGGCCCCGGCCATCGAACACATCGGTGGCGTGATCGCGGTCGGCAGTGTGACCGGTCGTGACTACCTGAAAAAGCCTGGCCTGCACCGCACACTGTTTGGTGACGGGATCGCCACCACCGCAGCCGGCCTGCTCGGCGGCCCGCCCAACACCACCTACGCCGAAGTCACGGGCGCGGTGATGCTGACCAAGAACTACAACCCGAAAATCATGACCTGGGCGGCGATCTTTGCCATGAGCCTGGCGTTCATCGGCAAGTTCGGCGCACTGCTGCAAAGCATTCCAGTGCCCGTCATGGGCGGGATTCTGTGCCTGTTGTTCGGTTCGATCGCGGCGGTGGGCATGAACACCATGATCCGCCACAAGATCGACCTGGGCGAAGCGCGTAACCTGGTGATTGTCTCGGTCACGCTGGTATTCGGGATTGGCGGTGTGCTGGTCGGTACCGGTACCGGTCCGGATGACTTCGGCCTCAAGGGCATCGCGTTGTGCGCCATTGTGGCGATTGCGTTGAACCTGATCCTGCCGGGGAATGATGGCTGGAAGAAAAAACTGCCGGATGAGCCGTTGTTGTAACCGGCGACTCAATCGTCTGTTGCGAGGGAGCTTACTCCCTCGCAACAACAAGCCTGCCGTCACTTCAATGTATGCGCCTACACAGCGATCGGCGCCCTTTCACACAATGTGTTCAACGCCTGCGCCCACTGCGGGTCATCGTTCAGGCACGGTACCAGCACCAACTCCTCGCCACCCGCCTCGCGGAACTGCTCCCGCCCACGATCACCGATTTCTTCCAGGGTTTCGATGCAGTCGGCGACAAACGCCGGGCACATCACCAGCACCTTCTTCACACCTTGTTTGGCCAACTGATCGAGACGGGCTTCAGTGTAGGGTTCGATCCATTTGGCGCGCCCCAACCGCGACTGGAATGACACTGACCATTTGCCGTCGGGCAACCCCATGCGCTCGGCCAGTGCAGCCGCCGTGCGCAGGCATTGACCGCGATAACAGGTGGCAACCACCTCGGCAGGCGCACCGGCACAGCAATCGCCGCCGCCTTCAAAGCGATGGCCCGGGTTGAGCTTCTTCAGGTGTCGCTCCGGCAACCCGTGAAAACTCAGCAGCAGGTGATCGTAGTCCTGCTCAAGGTACGGCCTGGCGCTGGCAGCCAAGGCGTCTAGGTATTCAGGCTGATCGTAGAACGGTTGAAGAATAGAGAACTGCACATCCAGCTTCTTCTCACGCACGACCCGCCTGGCTTCCTCGACGACGGTCGTCACGGTGCTGTCAGCAAACTGCGGGTACAGCGGTGCGAGCGTGACCTGCTTGATACCTTGCGCAGCGATGCGTGTGAGTACCGTCTCAATCGACGGCTCGCCATAACGCATCGCCAGCTCGACCGGCCCCTGGGTCCATTGCGCAGTCATTACCTGCTGCAAGCGACGACTGAGCACCACCAGGGGTGAGCCTTCTTCCCACCAGATCGAGGCGTAGGCGTGGGCCGACTGCTCGGGGCGCTTGATCAGAATCAGCGAAACCAGCAAGCGTCGAACCGGCCAGGGCAGGTCAATAACGTAGGGGTCCATCAGAAATTGATTGAGGTAGCTGCGCACGTCCGCGACTTGTGTGGAAGCGGGCGAGCCCAGGTTGACCAGGAGCAACGCGTGATCGGTCATGCAACGTCCTATTTCAAAGGCGGCTGGACAAGTCATCCAGAGCCGCACGCAAATCAGTGAACCGGAAAGTGAAACCCGCCGCCATCAAACGCGACGGTGTTGCCCGCTGGCCACCGAGTAACAACAGTGACAACTCGCCAAGACCGACCTTGAGCACAAGGGACGGCAACGGCATGAACGCCGGCCGGTGCAGTACACCGGCCAATGTCTTGGCAAACTCGCGATTGCGCACCGGTTTGGGCGCGCAGGCATTATAAGGACCACTGGCATCATTCTGATGCAGAAGAAAATCAATCAGGCCGATTTGATCCTCGATATGGATCCACGACATCCACTGCCGACCATTGCCAATCGGCCCGCCCAGCCCGGCCTTGAAGGGCAACAAGAGCCGCGACAAAAAGCCGCCCTCCGCCGACAGCACCAGGCCAGTACGCACCAGCACCACGCGAATGCCCAAGGCCTCGGCCCGCTGCGCGGTTTCTTCCCAGGCAATGCACAATTGGCTGGCGAAATCCTCGCTGACCGGGGGCGAGTCCTCGCTCAACTCACGTTCTCCACCATCGCCGTACCAGCCCACGGCCGATCCGGAAATCATCACCCGTGGTTTTTGTTCGCGACTGTCCAGCCATGCCAGCAGGGTTTCTGTCAGGCTGATCCGACTGCTCCAGAGCACTGCCTTGCGTCGATGGGTCCAGAGTCGGCTGGCAATGGGAGCCCCGGCCAGATTGATCACCGCGTCCACCGATGCGGGGCCAATGTCTTCCAGGCGGCCAATGCCACGCACCTTGGCACCGCATAAGGCAGGCACCTTTTCCGGCTTGCGGCTCCACACCGTCAGGCTGTGCCCCTGGCTCAACCAGAGTCGGCACAGCTGGCGTCCTATCAAACCAGTACCGCCGGTCAGCAATATGTGCATGACGTGTTCCTCGCGTGGCGTTTTACCCCGATCACTAGTCTATTTTTATAGGCAGGGATGTTTCGGATCGGGCGGCTCTGTGATTAACAATAGGCCAAGCTGCCAGAACGAGAACGCTGAAAGTTATACCAAAAAATAAAATTGTACAGGTTTGGCCCGAAGCGTAGCCTGTAGAGAAAGGTAAACGAGGCCCCCTATGACTGTACCCATCGCAATCATCGGCACCGGAATCGCCGGACTTTCTGCAGCACAAGCCCTGCAGGAAGCCGGGCACGTCGTGCAATTGTTCGATAAAAGCCGAGGCAGTGGCGGCCGCATGTCGAGCAAGCGCAGCGATGCCGGCTCACTGGATATGGGCGCACAGTATTTCACCGCCCGCGATCGCCGATTCGTCACTGAAGTCCAGCGCTGGCATGCCAATGGCTGGGTCGCTGAATGGGCGCCTCAGCTCTACAACTTTCATGGCGGACAGCTCAGTACCTCGCCGGATGAACAGACCCGCTGGGTGGGCACACCCCGCATGAGCGCCATCACTCGCGCCCTGATCGGCGATACGGAAGTGCACTTCGCCTGCCGCATCACCGAGGTCTACCGCGGCGAAGAACATTGGCACCTGCAGGACGCCGAGGGCTTCACCCATGGCCCCTTCAGCCATGTCGTGATTGCGACGCCGGCACCACAGGCCACGGCCTTGCTGGCGGCGGCACCGAAACTCGCCGGGGTTGCCGCGGGGGTAAAAATGGACCCGACCTGGGCCGTAGCCCTGGCCTTCGAAACGCCGCTGGAAACGCCCATGGAAGGCTGCTTCGTCCAGGACAGCGCGCTCGACTGGCTGGCTCGCAATCGCAGCAAACCCGGGCGCGACAATACCCTGGACACCTGGATCCTGCATGCCACCAGCGCCTGGAGCCGACAACACATCGACCTGTCCAAGGAAGCGGTGATCGAGCAACTGCACGGTGCCTTCGCCGAGCTGTTGCACAGCGCCATGCCCGCTCCCAGCTTCAGCCTGGCCCATCGCTGGCTCTATGCTCGCCCGGCCGGCAACCATGAGTGGGGTGCACTGGCAGATGCCGACCTGGGCTTGTACGTGTGCGGCGACTGGTGCCTGTCCGGACGCGTAGAAGGCGCCTGGTTGAGCGGCCAGGAAGCTGCACGCCGCTTGCATGCGCACCTGCAGTGAACGCTGCGACCGGATAGACGGGCTGGAAGTGACGCCACGCAGGCCAACACCCTGTATCTGTAGCGCCCTATGCCCCTGCCCGACAAAAACCTATACAAAAAATTTGACTTGTACAACATCGAATCTATGATCAAACAAAGCTGTACAACACCAACTACTTGTACAGGTTTAGATCCGAGGCACTTCGATGAACAGTCAGAGCACGAGCAAACCGAAAATCGCCATCAGTGCCTGCCTGATGGGTGCCGAGGTCAGGTACAACGGCGGGCATAAAGCGTCCCGGCTGTGCAGCCAGACCCTTGGCGATTACGTCGAGTGTGTCCCGGTTTGCCCCGAAGTCGCCATTGGCCTGGGGGTACCTCGCGAGCCGATTCGCCTGGTCGGCGATCTGCGGCAACCACACGCCGTCGGCACCCTGAACCCTGAACGCGATGTCACCCGCCTGCTGGCCGATTACGGGCAGCGCATGGCCAGTGAGCTCGGCGATATCTGCGGCTATGTCTTCATGCAGAAATCACCCTCCTGTGGCCTGGAGCGAGTCAGGGTCTATCACGCCAACGGCAACCTCCAGGACGGCGGCGCACGTGGCATCTACGCCCAGGCGTTTTGCGCCCGACACCCAAGCATGCCGGTGGAGGAAGACGGCCGGCTCAACGATCCGATACTGCGCGAGAACTTCCTGACCCGGGTATTCGTCTACGCCGCATGGCAGACAGTGTTGCGAGCCGGGTTGAGCCGCCAGGGTCTGACCGACTTCCACGCCCGTTACAAGTACCTGCTGATGGCCCACAACCCGGTGCAATACAAAGCCCTGGGCAATCTGCTGGGTCGCCCGGGCCAGAGCGATCCCGATGAGCTGGGCCCGCGCTACTTCAAGGCGCTGATGACAGCCCTCACGCAATGCGCCACCCGCCGCACTCACAGCAACGTACTGCAACACCTTGCCGGCTATTTCAAACGAGTCATCAGCCACGAGGACAAGCAGGAAATGCAGCACCTGATCAGCCAGTATCGCCACGGCATCGTGCCGCTGGTGGTTCCCCTGACCCTGCTCAAGCATCACTTGCGCCAACATCCCGACCCGTACGTTGCGCAACAGGTCTACCTGCAGCCGCACCCGGAAAATCTCAGCCTGCGAAATGCGATTTAAATGAACAACCAACCCGATACCCATGCTCAGGATTGCAGCGCCGGTTACCAACAGGCACTGGCTGAAGGCTGGCTGCCGATCCGCGACGTGGCCCGCGTGACCGGCGTCAATGCCATCACCTTGCGTGCCTGGGAGCGCCGTTACGGGCTGATCGTGCCGCAGCGCAGTCCAAAGGGGCACCGCCTGTTCTCGGCCGACCATGTACAACGCATCCACACCATTGTGACCTGGCTCAACCGTGGCGTAGCCGTGAGCCAGGTCAAGCCGCTGCTCGACACGCCACAGACGTTCAGCACGACGGTGGAAAACGAGTGGAAGATCCTGCGCCAGAAACTGACCCGGGCCATCAGTCAGCTAGCCGAGCGGGAGGTCGACGACCTGATCAACCAGGCCATGTCGCTGTACCCGCCCCGGACCTTGTGCGAGCAACTGCTGATGCCGCTACTGGGCGAACTCGAGCAGCGCTGGCAGGGGCAGTTCGGCGCACGGATGGAACAACGGTTCTTCCATGGTTGGTTGCGCAGCAAATTGGGCGCCAGGCTCTACCACAACAACCGCCAGCTGCGCGGTGCGCCGCTGTTGCTGATCAACCACTCCGACCTGCCACTGGAGCCGCAACTGTGGCTGGCCGCCTGGCTGATCAGCAGCACCGACTGCCCGGTGGAAGTGTTCGACGGGCCGCTGCCGGCGGGCGAACTGGCCCTGGCGGTCGAGCACCTGCAAGCACGCGCGGTACTGCTGTACTCGAGCACATCGATCAATCTCAAACAGCTGACGAAACTTCTGCACAACGTCAGTTGCCCAACACTCATCGCCGGCCCCACGGTGTGCATCCACCACACCGAGTTGTCCGTGAGCACTACAGACTGCACTGATTTACTCCTCGCCAAAGACCCCTTGGCGGCCCACCAGATGCTGCTTGCGCGCGGACTCATTTAAATGCCCAAGGCGAAACCGACCCTGCAATTGATCTGGCTGCGCAACGACCTGCGCTTGCATGACAACACGGCTCTCTCGGCCGCCACGGCGCGCGGCCCGAGTGTAGCGTTGTACCTGTTGAGCCCCGGGCAATGGCTGGCCCACGATGATGCACCGTGCAAAGTGGACTTCTGGCTGCGTAACCTGCGGCCATTGAGCCAGGCGCTCGGCGAGCTGAACATTCCCCTGCTGATCCGCAGCGCCCCCCGCTGGGACGACGCCCCCGGGGTACTGGTTGCATTGTGCAACGAGCTGAACGTTGAGGCCGTCCACGTCAACGAAGAATACGGCGTTCATGAGACACGCCGGGATACGGCCGTCAGCCAGGCCCTCGACGCCAGCGCAGTCGCTTTCCATCACTACCTGGATCAATTGCTGTTCAAGCCAGGCAGTGTGCTGACCAAGACCGGCACCTGGTTCAAGGTTTACAGCCAGTTCCGCAAAGTCTGTCATGCCCGCTTGCAGGGCGCGCTGCCCCAGCTGGTGGCGCCCCCCAAGGCTCAGTCCCCCATGGCAATCAACAGCGACCCGGTTCCCGAGCAGATCCCGGGCTTTGAGACGCCGAGCGCGCAGCTGCACGCACTCTGGCCGGCAGGCGAGGACGAAGCGCACCGACGGCTTGAGTTTTTCGCCCAGGCACAGATCCATTACTACCAGGACGAACGCGACATGCCGGCCAAACCCGGCACCAGCCAGTTGTCGGCCTACCTCGCCACCGGCGTGATTTCGCCCCGGCAATGCCTGCACGCCGCACTGCAAGCGAATCAGGGTGAATTCGACAGTGGCAGCGTTGGCGCAGTGACCTGGATCAACGAGCTGCTGTGGCGCGAATTCTACAAACACATTCTGGTGGGCTACCCACGGGTCTCCCGCCACCAGGCCTTTCGCCCGGAAACCGAAGCCGTGGCCTGGCGCACAGCGCCTGACGAACTGGCCGCCTGGAAAGAGGCGCGCACCGGCTTGCCCATCATCGACGCGGCCATGCGCCAACTGCTGGCCACCGGCTGGATGCACAACCGTCTGCGGATGGTGGTGGCGATGTTCCTGAGCAAAAACCTGTTGATCGACTGGCGTGAGGGCGAACGCTTTTTCATGCGCCACCTGATCGACGGCGACCTGGCGGCGAACAACGGAGGCTGGCAGTGGAGTGCCTCCACGGGCACCGACGCGGCGCCCTGGTTCCGGATTTTCAACCCGTTGAGCCAATCGGCAAAATTCGACCCCGAAGGGCTGTTTATCAAACACTGGCTGCCTGAGTTGGCCGGGCTGGACAACAAAGATATCCACAACCCGGCGGCCTCGGGCGGATTGTTTGCCGTAGCAGGCTATCCACTACCCATCGTCAACCTCAGCCAATCGCGCGAGCGTGCACTGGCGGCGTTCAAACACCTGCCTGCGTCCCTGGATGGGTGTCGGGGCATAGCGTGATGTACCTGTACCCACATTGGACCGAGCTATTGGCTGACTGAAAGGAGAACGGGATGAGTCTCACGCCTCCACGGCGGTATTGGCTGACGGGCGCCAGCAACGGCATTGGCGCCGCGCTGGCCGAAGAATTGTTGAGATCCGGTGCGCACCTGGCGGTCAGTGCACGCAAAAGCGCATCCTTGAAGGTGCTCGCACTGCGCTATCCCGGGCAAGTGCTGGTGGTCCCCGGTAACCTGACCAACAGCCAGACCGTGCGCGAAATCGGCGAACAGATCCAGCAGGCGTGGGGCGCGCTGGACAGCGTGATTCTCAACGCCGGCACCTGTGAATACGTCGACCCCCAACCGTTCGACCCATCGATCATCGAACATGTGGTGCGCACCAACCTGCTGGCCTGCAGTTATTGCACTGAAGCCGCCCTGCCCTTGCTACGTGCCGGCACTGCCCCCCATCTGGTGGGCATTGCCAGCTCAGTGACTTACCTGCCGCTGCCTCGGGCAGAAGCCCATGGCACGTCGAAGGCCGGCCTGCGTTACCTGTTTGAATCCTTGCGTATCGAACTGGCACCGGAGGGTATCGCAGTCACTGTGGTCAGCCCCGGCGACGTCGACACCCAGCTGATCGATGCAACGGAGTTCCCGATGCCCCTGAGTTGGCCCGTCGACATGGCGGCGCGGTACATCGTCGGAAAACTTAAACAGCGCCCATTGGAAATCGCCTTCCCGGCCTTGCATATGTCGCAACTGTGGCCACTGTCGAAACCGACTGACCAGGTCAAACTGGTGATCGGCAAACCCATGCTCAGGAGCTCGCCGCCCATCAAGGACTCGCCATGAATGTCGCCGGCCGCAAGGCTGCGGCAAAACGTCCGTCAGAGCGTTCACACAGCCATGGCTCGCTGCCTTACACTGCCTGCCATGAACACCATCCCCCTCACCGAAATCGTCGAGCCGGCGGTCACCTGCTCGACCTGCGCGGCCTGCTGCTGCCAGCTCGAAGTCATGCTGATCACCGACACTGGCGTACCTGACCGGTTTATCGACACTGATGATTGGGGCGGGGAAGTCATGCTGCGCCTGGACGACGGCTGGTGCGCCGCACTCGATCGCGACACGATGATGTGCACCATCTACGAAAAACGCCCGCTGATCTGCCGGGAGTTCGAGATGGGGGCACCGGAGTGCATCGAGGAGCGTCAGGGAATTGCGACGGCGTACCGCTGAGTTTCAGGCCTGATGTGAAATCGGGCGCCATCGCGGGCAAGCTTCGCCCCTGTAGACGCCATGTGCCTTGGGCAAGACGGGTCCGCGACGCTTTGGACGTTACAGCGGCATCGTGTAGTGCAACGAGTAATTCTCGACACCGTCGTTCGGGTGGTTGATGCCGCCATTGGAATAATGGAACGCGCGTATGCCGACCTCATGTCCGCCGGCAAAGCGCAGGCCGAAGCCAAAGCGGTCTTCGAATTGAAAAGACGATCCGAGCTGGTTGTCTTCCACTTCCGTATGAACAAACGCCGCCACGCCAATTCCGGCTTCCAGGTAAGGCTTGATGTTTTCCCCGGAGAATTCATAAACGAATACAGGCGAGAACGACAGACTATGGTTACTCGATGCCTCGTCGCCATCCCAGAAGGTGTAGGCCCCGCTCCAGTAACCGGTCACGCGGCCGATGTCACTCTGCAACCAGCTCTTGTCCCAATCGAATTGCATGCCCAGGCGGTAGACCATGGTCGATTCGCTGGTCTCACCCACTGCGAACTCCACACCCGCCGCTTGCGCACTGTAGCTGTGCCCCAAAAGTGCAGCTGCAATCGCAGCCAGGCAGAACAGTCGCTTCATCAGAAACATCCTTTTCGCGAACATTTTTGTAGTTTTTTGGCCTGATAGTCGCCGCAATAGAATGAAGCCTTCGCGTGAACGTTCGACCCGATTGAATCGCTTCCTGACAACGATCTACAGGCTGAAGCTTCGCACAACCCCGGCGTTATTCCAGAGTATCGGCAAGATATTTCTGAAGTGCTGCGCGCTGCCACTGGTCCAGAACTGCGCAGGGCTTGCAGGCCCGTCGGCCAGCAGTTCGCGTTCGGCCAGCAAGCGCTGGAGTTGCCGGGCCACCGCGGCGCCGGTATCGATCAGGCTGATGTCGGTCGGGATCAGTTGCCTGAGCAACGGCTTGAGAAAGGGGTAATGGGTGCAGCCGAGAATAATGGTGTCGCAGCCGGCCGCCAACAAGGGTTCGAGGTAACCGCCCAGCAGGGAGCGCAATGCCGGGCTGTGCAGATCCCCCGCTTCAATCAAGTCCACCAGGCCAGGGCAAGGTTGAGTAACGACCCGGACATCGGTGGCGAAACGGTCGAGCAAGGCCGCGAACTTGGCACTCTGCAAGGTGCCGGTAGTGGCCAGCACACCGACCACGCCACTGCGGGTCGCCGCCGCTGCCGGCTTGACCGCTGGCTCCATGCCAACGATGGGCCAGTGCGGGTAATCACGGCGTAGATCCGCGACCCCCGCCACGGTGGCCGTGTTGCACGCCACGACGACCGCCTTGGCGCCTTGCGTCACAAAAAAATCGGCCATTACGCTGCAACGCTGGCGAATGAACTCCGGGGTTTTCTCGCCGTAGGGAATGTGCCCGCAATCACCGACGTACAGCAGTGATTCATTGGGCAGCAATCGCTGGATTTCCGCCAGCACCGACAACCCACCGACGCCGGAATCGAATACGCCGATAGGCGCCTCACGCATGCTTGCCCCCACACACACTACAACCCGGATCACGCTTGACCCGCAGTTCGCGGAAGCGGGTGCCCAAGGCATCGATCAACAACAAGCGTCCAACCAGCGGCTCACCGAACCCCACCAGCAGCTTCAGCGCCTCAAGCGCTTGCAGGCTGCCCACCAGTCCCACCAACGGGCCGACCACTCCCGCCTCGCTGCAGGTCAGCTCGGCTTCACTGCCGTGTCCGTACAAACAGTGGTAACACGGGCTGTCGGCACGACGCGGGTCAAACACCGAAAGCTGCCCTTCCAGACGAATGGCCGCGCCACTGACCAGGGGTATGCGGGCCGCCACGCAGGCCGCATTCACCGCCTCACGGGTGGAAAAGTTGTCGGAGCAGTCGAGCACCAGGTCAACCGCCGATACCGCGGCGGCCAGTGAGTCTTCGTCCAGCGCAGCACGATGGGGGATCAACTGGACCTCGGGGTTGATCGCCTTCAGACGACCCATGGCCGAGTCGACCTTGCTCAGGCCGACGCTGTCGGTGTCATGAATGATCTGGCGTTGCAGGTTGGTCAGGTCGACCGTGTCGAAGTCCGCCAGATGCAACTGGCCAACCCCGGCCGCCGCCAGGTACAGCGCGACCGGCGCCCCCAACCCACCGAGGCCGATGATCAGTACACGACTCTGCTTGAGTCGCAATTGACCGTCGATGTCGACGTGTTGCAACAGAATCTGCCGGCTATAGCGCAACAGCTCCTGATCATTCAGCACGGTAGACGCCCCAGGCTGATACGTTCATGGCCGCCGAGGTCCTTGCGGCTGTGGACCTCTTCGAAGCCCTGATTCAGCAACAGATCACGCACGGCGTCGGCCTGATCGTAACCGTGCTCGAGCATCAGCCAGCCACCGGCTTCCAGATGCTGCGGCGCCTGGCCAATGATCAAGCGCAAGTCATCAAGGCCATCGGTGCCGGCCACCAGCGCACTGGCCGGTTCAAAACGCACGTCCCCTTCCGCCAGGTGCGGGTCGGCAGCGGCGATATAAGGCGGGTTGCTGATGATCAGCGTGTAGCGATGTTCTTTCAACGCGCTGAACCAGTGACTGCTGAGCACACTGACATTATTCAGGTGCAGACGCTGGCGATTGCGCTCGGCCAAAGCCACGGCTTCGAGGACCCGGTCCACGGCCGTGACCTGCCAGGCCGGCCGCTCGCTGGCCAGCGCCAGGGCGATCGCGCCACTGCCGGTGCCCAGGTCAAGCACCTTGGCCGGTGTCGCGGGCAACAGGTCCAGCGCGGTTTCCACCAGCAATTCGGTGTCCGGTCGCGGGATCAGCGTGTGCGGTGCCACTTCCAGGTCCAGCTTCCAGAAACCCTGCTGGCCGAGGATGTAGGCCACCGGCTCGCCGGAGCGACGACGCTGCAGGTACTCGGCAAAGACCAGCGCGGCTTCGCTGGGTACGATGCGCTCGGGCCAGGTGTGCAAGAAACTGCGGGACTTGCCCAGGGCCGCGGCCAGCAGCAGCTCGGCATCCAGACGCGCGGTCGGCGAGTCAGGCAGGTCGGCTGCGCGTAACAAACTGGCAATGATGGTCATTTACTCACCTATCGCTGCCAGTTGGTCAGCCTGATACTCGGCCAGCAACGGCTCGATCACGGCATCAACGCCACCGGCAAGGATTTCATCAAGGGAATACAACGTCAGGTTGACCCGGTGGTCCGTGACCCGGCCTTGGGCAAAATTGTAGGTCCGAATCCGCTCGGAGCGATCACCGGAGCCCACCAGCAACTTGCGCTCGCTGGCAATGGCATTGGCCGCGGCACTGGTTTGCTGATCGTTGAGCTTGGCCGACAGCCAGGACATCGCCCGCGCCCGGTTCTTGTGCTGGGAACGTTCTTCCTGGCATTCGACCACGATGCCCGACGGCAAGTGGGTAATCCGGATGGCCGAGTCGGTCTTGTTCACGTGCTGGCCACCGGCACCGGAGGAACGATACGTGTCGACGCGCAAGTCCGATGGATTGATCTCGATCGCTTCCTGCTCATCAGGCTCCGGCAATACCGCCACGGTGCAGGCCGAGGTGTGGATACGGCCCTGGGACTCAGTGGCCGGAACCCGTTGCACGCGGTGCGCGCCGGATTCGAACTTCAGCTTGCCGTAGACGTTTTCGCCTTCAACGCGGGCGATGACTTCTTTATAGCCACCGTGTTCGCCTTCGTTTTCCGAGAGAATCTCGACCCGCCAGCCACGCCGTTCGGCGTAACGCGAATACATGCGGAACAGGTCGCCGGAGAAGATCGCCGCCTCGTCACCACCGGTGCCGGCGCGAATCTCCAGGAACACATTGCGTCCGTCGTTCGGGTCCTTGGGCAGCAGCATGCGTTGCAGGCTGGCCTCGAGTTCGATCAGTTGCTCCTTGGCTTCGCGGACTTCTTCCACGGCCATTTCGCGCATGTCCGGGTCGCTGTCCTTGAGCAGCGCCTGAGCGCCCTCAAGGTCACCCTGCACTTTGAGCAACTGTTTATAGGTGGCGACAATCGGCTCGACTTCCGCGTACTCCTTGGAGTAGGTACGGAACTTGTTCTGATCGGAAATGACTTCGCCATCGCCGAGCAAGGCAGTCAATTCCTCGAAGCGGTCCTGGAGGATGTCCAGCTTATTGAGCAGTGACGCTTTCATTGCGATTTTTTATCCGAAGAGCTATCCGACGCGCCCTCACCGAGGGCAAAGAGTTCCTGGGCCATGGCCAACGCATCGAGGCGGCCTTCGGCAGTCAGCTTTTTCAACTGCACACTCGGAGCGTGCAGCAGTTTGTTGGTCAGGCCACGAGCCAGTTGCACCAGCACATCCTCGGCACTGCTGCCGTTGGCGAGCATGCGCTGGGCCTTTAGCAGCTCTTCGTCACGCAGGCGTTCGCTCTGTTGACGATAGGCTTTAAGGACATCGACCGCCGCCAGTTCGCGCAGGCGAACCATGAAATCGTCGGCGCCAATGGACACCATCTCTTCCGCCGCCTGGGCTGCACCCTGGCGGCTCTTGAGATTCTCGGCAACCACTTCGTGGAGATCGTCGACGCTATACAGATAGACGTCGTCCAGCTCGCCCACTTCCGGCTCGATATCCCGAGGTACGGCGATATCCACCATGAAAATCGGTTTGTGCTTGCGCAATTTCAAGGCGCTTTCCACCGCGCCCTTGCCCAGAATCGGCAATTGGCTGGCCGTGGAACTGATCACGATATCGCTGCGCACCAGCTCTGCCGGGATGTCCGAGAGCAACACGGCGTGGGCACCAAACTGCTCGGCCAGCAGGCTTGCGCGCTCCAGGGTCCGGTTGGCAACGACGATCCGCTTCACCCCCAGCTCATGCAAATGGCGGGCGACCAGGGTAATGGTCTCGCCGGCGCCGATCAGCAACGCCTGGCTGCGCTGCAGGTCGCTGAAGATCTGTTTGGCCAGGCTGACCGCGGCAAACGCCACGGACACCGGGTTTTCACCGATCGCCGTGTCGGTGCGCACTTGCTTGGCGGCGTTGAAGGTCGCCTGGAACAAACGCCCCAGCAGCGGGCCGATGGTGCCGGCTTCGCGCGCCACGGCATAGGCCGACTTCATCTGGCCGAGAATCTGTGGTTCGCCCAGCACCAGCGAGTCGAGCCCGGAGGCGACCCGCATCATGTGACGAACTGCCGCATCCTCTTCATGCACATAAGCACTCGCGCGAAGCTCATCGAGGCTTAAATGATGGTAATCGGCCAACCAGCGCAGCACCCCATCCGCCGAAAGATGATCCTGTTCTATATAGAGTTCGCTGCGATTGCAGGTGGAGAGGATCGCAGCTTCGCGGCTGTCGGTGAGTCGGCAGAGCTGCTGCAGGGCCTCAACCAGCTGTTCCGGAGTAAACGCCACGCGCTCGCGGACGTCTACGGAAGCAGTCTTGTGGTTAATACCAAGTGCAAGGAAGGCCATTCAAGGTCGCTGATGATGTCGAGAAGCCGACAATTGTCCTACTTCGCCAGACTCAGAACAACCACCGTTGATTATTGTCCTAATGCCTTGTGTCTTTAAAGGCACCCTGTAGGAGCGAGCTTGCTCGCGAAAAACTCAAGGGCATCGCGCTTATTCAGGGTGTCCGCTTCATCGTCGACGACCATCGCGAGCAAGCTCGCTCCTACATAAAGAGATAAAGAGCGCCCCGGTTATGTTTGGCCGAAGGCTTGTGTCATGATGATCCGACCGCAGGTTAGTCGTCCTCTTCCTATATGAATAGATCTTCCGCGTTGCTCCTCGCTTTTGTCTTCCTAAGCGGCTGCCAGGTCTTGGCACCCGTTTCGACGGACGGTACGCCGCCGGTCGAAGGCAGCACTCCAGCCCCTGAAAAGCCCAAGGTCTACGGCTCGTTCAGCGAAGAAACCATCTTCAGCCTGTTGAGTGCCGAACTGGCCGGCCAGCGCAATCGCTACGACATTGCCCTGGACAACTACGTGACCCAGGCCATCAATACCCAGGACCCTGGCATTTCCGAGCGCGCCTTTCGCATCGCCGAGTACCTGGGCGCCGACCAGGCCGCGCTCGACAGCGCACTGATCTGGGCAAAAAACGCCCCGAACGACCTCGAAGCGCAACGCGCCGCCGCCATACAACTGGCGCGCAGCGGGCGTTATGACGACTCCATGGTCTATATGGAGAAAGTCCTGCAAGGCAAGGGCGACACCCATTTCGACTTCCTTGCCCTGTCTGCGGCCGATACGGACCAGGACACCCGCAACGGCCTGATGAAAAGTTTCGACCGTTTGTTGCAGCGCCACCCCAACAACAGTCAGCTGATTTTCGGCAAGGCCTTGCTGCTGCAACAGGACGGTGACTCTCAGGGAGCACTGACCCTGCTGGAAAACCATCCGCCGGAAGAAGGCGAAATAGCGCCGATCCTCCTGCGCGCACGCTTGCTGCAAAGCCTCAATCGTGGCGATGAGTCTCTGCCGCTGTTGAAAAAAACCATACGCAAGTACCCGGACGACAAACGCCTGCGCCTGACCTATGCCCGCCTGCTGGTTGAACAGGACCGCATGGACGACGCGAAAACCGAGTTTTCAAGCCTGGTCCAGCAGTACCCGGAAGACGACGAATTGCGTTACTCCCTGGCCCTCGTTTGCCTGGAAGCCAAGGCCTGGGAAGAAGCCAAGGGCTACCTGGAAGACCTGATTGCCCGGGACAGCCACGTCGACTCCGCGCACCTGAACCTGGGGCGTATCGCCGAAGAGCGCAACGATCCCCAAGGTGCCCTGATCGAGTATGGCCAGGTTGCCCCGGGTGCCGATTACCTGCCGGCCCAGTTGCGCCAGGCCGACATCCTGATGGACAACGGGCGTGCCGCCGAAGCCCAGGCCCGCCTGGCGAAAGAGCGCGATGAAGAACCGGACTATGCGATCCAGCTGTACCTGATCGAAGTCGAAACCCTGTCCGCCAATAAACACGAAGACCGTGCCTGGGCCATCCTCGACAAAGCCTTGAAGCAATACCCGGATGACCTGAACCTGCTGTACACCCGGGCCATGCAGGCAGAAAAACGCAATGACCTGGCGCAAATGGAAAAAGACCTGCGACAGATCATCAAGCGCGACCCGGACAACGCCATGGCACTCAACGCCCTGGGTTATACCCTGTCCGATCGCACGACCCGCTACGCCGAAGCCAAGTCCCTGATCGAAAAAGCCCATCAATTGAGCCCGGAAGACCCGGCAGTTCTCGACAGCCTCGGCTGGGTGAACTTCCGCCTGGGCAATCTCGATGACGCCGAGCGCTATTTGCGTCAGGCCCTGGAACGCTTCCCCGACCAGGAAGTCGCCGCGCACCTGGGCGAAGTCCTGTGGGCCAAGGGCCAACAACGCGAAGCCAGAAAAATCTGGGCCAAGTTCCTCAAGGAACAGCCTGACAGCCCCATCCTGCGCAGCACCATCAAGCGCCTGACCGGATCCGAGACCCTTTAACATCATGTTTTTGCGCCACATCATCGTTTTCAGCTTCATCGCCCTGCTCGCCGGCTGTGCGGGCTTTGGCGCCCGTGAATCCCTCGAGGGTCAAGGCAACCCCGCGCAATGGCGCGTGCAAAAACAACAGCTGACAGCCCTCGATGGCTGGCAGATCGACGGCAAGATCGGTATTCGCGCCCCGAAAGACTCGGGCAGCGGCACCTTGTTCTGGCTGCAGCGCCAGGACTACTACGATATCCGCCTCTCCGGCCCTCTGGGTCGTGGCGCGGCCCGCCTGACCGGTCGCCCCGGCGACGTCACGCTGGAAGTCGCCAACCAGGGTCGCTACACCGCGCCAAGCCCGGACGCCCTGCTCGAAGAACAGATGGGCTGGAAACTGCCGGTGTCCAATCTGGCCTGGTGGGTTCGCGGACTCCCGGCACCGAGCAGCAAAAGCCGCTTGTCGCTGGATGCCGACAGCCGCTTGGCCAGCCTCGAGCAAGACGGCTGGAAGGTCGAATACACCGCCTATACACAGCAAAACGGTTACTGGCTGCCCGAGCGAATCAAGCTGCACGGCCGCGACCTCGATGTCACGCTGGTGATCAAGGCCTGGCAACCTCGCAAGTTGGGGCAATGACATGCCTGCAAATCGCCTGACGCTGCCTTCGCCGGCAAAACTCAATTTGATGCTGCATATTCTCGGTCGCCGTGAAGACGGTTACCACGAACTGCAGACGTTGTTTCAATTTCTCGACTACGGCGACGAAATCACCTTTGCGGTGCGCGATGACGGCGTCATTCACCTGCACACCGAATTCGAAGGCGTCCCCCATGACAGCAATCTGATCGTCAAGGCCGCCAGGAAAATCCAGGAGCAATCCGGTTGTTCGCTGGGTGTTGATATCTGGATCGAAAAAATCCTGCCCATGGGCGGTGGAATCGGTGGTGGTAGCTCGAATGCCGCCACCACCCTGCTGGGGCTGAACCATCTCTGGCAACTGGGCTGGGATGAAGATCGCCTGGCCACACTGGGCCTGACGCTGGGCGCGGACGTCCCGGTTTTCGTGCGTGGCCACGCAGCTTTCGCAGAGGGTGTGGGAGAAAAACTCACCCCTGTAGACCCTGCCGAGCCATGGTATGTCGTGCTTGTACCGCAAGTCTCTGTAAGTACAGCAGAAATTTTTTCAGATCCATTGTTGACACGTAACTCATCTCCCATTAAAGTGCGCCCCGTTCCCAAGGGAAACAGTCGAAATGACTGCTTGCCGGTGGTCACAAGGCGTTATCCAGAAGTACGTAACGCTTTGAATTTGTTAGGTAAATTTACCGAAGCAAAACTCACCGGAACTGGAAGTTGTGTGTTTGGGGGCTTCCCAAGCAAAGCTGAAGCTGATAAAGTCTCGGCCCTTCTTACAGAGACCCTTACAGGGTTTGTAGCAAAAGGAAGCAACGTTTCGATGTTGCATCGCAAGCTACAAGGTCTGCTCTAAAAGGAACCGGGTACTGGGTACTCGTTGCAACAAATACAGGGGCGTCGCCAAGCGGTAAGGCAGCAGGTTTTGATCCTGCCATGCGTTGGTTCGAATCCAGCCGCCCCTGCCATTTTCCTATACTCATCCAGGTATACCCTCAGCCTTCAGGTACTGCGCGTGTCCAAGATGATGGTCTTTACGGGGAACGCTAACCCCGATCTGGCTCGGCGTGTCGTACGTCAGCTGCATATCCCTCTCGGTGACATCTCTGTCGGTAAGTTCTCCGACGGCGAAATTACAGCCGAGATCAATGAAAACGTCCGCGGTAAAGATGTCTTCATTATTCAGCCGACTTGCGCTCCGACCAACGATAACCTGATGGAACTCGTCGTGATGGCTGATGCCTTCCGTCGCTCCTCAGCCACTCGAATCACTGCGGTGATCCCCTACTTTGGTTATGCCCGACAGGATCGCCGTCCGCGTTCCGCACGTGTGGCTATCAGCGCGAAAGTCGTCGCTGACATGCTTACCGTCGTCGGCATCGATCGTGTTCTCACGGTTGATCTGCATGCTGACCAGATCCAGGGCTTCTTCGATATTCCGGTAGATAACATCTACGGCTCCCCTGTATTGGTGGATGACATCGAAGACCAACGCTTCGAAAACCTGATGATCGTGTCCCCGGACATTGGCGGCGTCGTGCGTGCACGTGCCGTTGCCAAGTCCCTGGGCGTGGATCTCGGGATCATCGACAAGCGCCGTGAGAAAGCCAATCACTCTGAAGTGATGCATATCATCGGTGATGTCGAAGGGCGTACCTGTATCCTGGTTGACGACATGGTCGATACCGCCGGCACCCTGTGCCACGCGGCTAAAGCCTTGAAAGAGCATGGCGCCGCCAAGGTCTTTGCCTACTGCACACACCCTGTGCTGTCGGGTCGGGCCATCGAGAACATTGAAAATTCCGTGCTGGACGAGCTGGTGGTGACCAACACCATCCCGCTGTCCGCAGCAGCACAAGCCTGTGCACGTATCCGTCAACTGGATATCGCACCGGTTGTTGCCGAAGCGGTTCGCCGCATCAGCAACGAAGAATCGATCAGCGCGATGTTCCGCTAAGGGCCCTGCCCTTCGGACACATCTCAATGACGAAAAGCGCCCCGCCCCGGCATTCCTGTCGGGGCGGGGCTTTTTTGCCCATATCGCCTTTAGCGCTGGTCGCAAACGCTGGGGCGAATGTGGTTATTTTGGAGATACAACATGAACGATTTTACTCTGAATGCTGAAGCGCGTTCCGACCTGGGGAAAGGTGCGAGCCGCCGCCTGCGTCGTCTCGCAAGCCTGGTTCCAGCTGTAGTTTACGGTGGCGACAAAGCCCCTGAATCCATCAGCATGCTGGCTAAAGAAGTTGCCAAACTGCTCGAAAACGAAGCGGCTTACAGCCACATCATCGAGCTGAACGTTGGTGGCACCAAGCAGAACGTCGTGATCAAAGCCCTGCAACGTCACCCGGCCAAAGGCCACGTGATGCACGCTGACTTCGTACGCGTTGTAGCGGGCCAGAAACTGACCGCTATCGTTCCAGTGCACTTCATCAACGAAGCTGCTCCGGCCAAGAAAGGCGGCGAAATCTCGCACGTTGCTTCGGAAATCGAAGTTTCCTGCCTGCCAAAAGACCTGCCTGAGTTCATCGAAGTCGACCTGGCTGACGCCGAAATCGGTTCGATCATTCACCTGTCCAACATCAAGGCCCCTAAAGGCGTTGAATTTGTTGCTCTGGCTCACGGTAACGACCTGGCTGTTGCCAACGTTCACGCTCCACGTGTTGCTCCAGAAGCTGCAGAAGGCGCTGCAGAGTAATTCACTCTGTACGCCGGAGTGATCAAGTAACATCGCGGACTGGAACGTAGCGAGAAAGCGGGCGGGAACGCGGAGTTTACATCATGGTAAATGAGCACTTTTCGTCCACTTTCGCCGCACACACCTATTGCTGCGATGTTATCCACCACTCCATAGAAGGGCCCCTGACGTGACTGCCATCAAACTGATCGTTGGCCTGGGAAATCCAGGCGCCGAATACGAACAGACCCGGCATAACGCAGGGGCCCTTTTTGTTGAGCGCATCGCGCACGCACAAGGTGTGAACCTTGTGGCCGATCGCAAATATTTCGGCCTGACCGGACGCTTCTCGCATCAAGGTCAGGATGTTCGCCTGCTGATTCCCACGACCTACATGAACCGTAGCGGCCAGGCCGTAGCGGCGCTTGCCGGTTTCTTCCGCATCAAGCCGGAAGAAATACTCGTGGCGCATGACGAACTCGACCTGCCTCCCGGTGTTGCCAAGCTCAAACAGGGCGGCGGGCATGGCGGTCACAACGGGTTGCGCGACATCATCGCGCAACTGGGCAACCAGAATACCTTCTATCGCTTGCGGCTCGGCATTGGCCACCCAGGCGTTGCCAGTATGGTTTCAAACTTTGTCCTGGGTCGCGCGCCTCGCGCCGAACAGGAAAAACTCGATGCCAGCATCGACTTTGCCCTCGGCGTGCTGCCGGATATCTTCGCCGGTGAATGGAACCGCGCGATGAAAAACCTGCACAGCCAGAAGGCCTGACTCTAACTCCTCGGGGAAACACCATGGGATTCAATTGCGGCATCGTCGGCCTGCCTAACGTCGGCAAGTCCACCCTGTTCAACGCCCTGACCAAATCCGGTATCGCGGCCGAGAACTTCCCCTTCTGCACCATCGAGCCGAACAGCGGTATCGTGCCGATGCCGGATCCACGCCTGGACGCCCTGGCGGCCATCGTCAATCCAAAGCGCATCCTGCCGACCACCATGGAATTCGTCGATATCGCAGGCCTGGTTGCCGGCGCCTCGAAAGGTGAAGGCCTGGGCAACAAGTTCCTGGCCAACATCCGTGAAACCGATGCCATCGCCCACGTGGTCCGCTGCTTCGAAGACGATAACGTGATTCACGTCTCCAACAGCGTCGACCCGAAGCGCGACATCGAGATCATCGAGCTGGAACTGATCTTCGCCGACCTCGACAGCTGCGAGAAGCAACTGCAGAAAGTCACCCGCAACGCCAAGGGCGGTGACAAGGACGCAGTCGTCCAGAAAGGCCTGCTGGAGCAATTGATCGCTCACTTCACCGAAGGCAAGCCAGCGCGCAGCCTGATGAAGAACATGAGCAGCGACGAGAAAGCGGTTATCAAGGGCTTCCACCTGCTGACCACCAAGCCGGTGATGTACATCGCCAACGTTGCCGAAGACGGCTTCCACAACAACCCGCTGCTCGACGTGGTCATGGCCATTGCCGAAGAAGAAGGCGCGGTCGTGGTTCCGGTGTGCAACAAGATCGAAGCTGAAATCGCCGAGCTGGATGACGGTGAAGAGAAAGACATGTTCCTCGAGGCCCTGGGCCTTGAAGAGCCTGGCCTGAACCGCGTGATCCGCGCAGGCTACGAAATGCTCCACCTGCAGACCTACTTCACCGCCGGTGTCGAAGAAGTCCGCGCCTGGACCGTCCGCGTCGGTGCCACCGCACCACAAGCCGCTGGCGTGATCCACACCGACTTCGAAAAAGGCTTCATCCGCGCCGAAGTGATCGCCTACAACGACTTCATCCAGTACAAAGGCGAAGCCGGTACCAAGGAAGCCGGTAAATGGCGCCTGGAAGGCAAGGATTACATCGTCAAAGACGGCGACGTGATGCACTTCCGTTTCAACGTGTAAAACACCCATCCACGAAAAAGCCGCGTTTATTCGCGGCTTTTTTGTACCTGAAAATCCTCCCTGAGAGAGCGAGCCTGTTCGCTCCCTCAGGGATTGGCGTTGTATCAGGCCTTTTTGGTGCGAGGCAGAAAGATCGCCAACAGCCCGAACAACGGCAGGAACGAACACAAGAAGTACACGTATTCGATGCCATGGATGTCTGCAAGGTACCCCAACAGGGCCGCACCGATCCCGCCGAAACCGAACATCAGGCCGAAGAACACCCCGGCAATCATGCCGACATTACCCGGTACCAGTTCCTGGGCGTAGACCACGATGGCCGAGAACGCCGAGGCCAGGATGAAGCCGATCACCACGCTCAGGACGCTGGTCCAGAACAGGTCGACGTGAGGCATGAGCAGGGTGAACGGCGCAACACCAAGGATCGAGAACCAGATCACGGCCTTCCGCCCGATCTTGTCGCCAATCGGCCCACCGAAAAAGGTCCCCGCCGCTACCGCCCCGAGAAACAGGAACAGGTGCAATTGCGAACTGGCCACCGACAGGTCGAATTTCTCAATCAGGTAGAAGGTGAAATAACTGGTCAGGCTGGCCATGTAGAAGTACTTGGAGAACACCAGCAGCCCCAGGACCACCAACGCACTGATCACCCTGCCCTTCGACAGGCCGTGAGTCGCCGCCTGGCCCTGTTTGAGCTTGAACAGGCTCAAGTGATTGGCGTACCAGCGGCTGATGCCATACAGCACCACCAGCGCGAATACCGCGAACAGCCCGAACCAGGCCACATTACCCTGGCCGAACGGAATGATGATCGCCGCCGCCAGCAACGGCCCGAACGCTGAACCGGCGTTGCCACCGACCTGGAAGGTCGACTGCGCCAGACCGAAGCGCCCGCCCGAGGCCAGTCGCGCCACACGGGAAGCTTCCGGGTGAAAGGTCGAGGAGCCGATGCCGATCAGCCCCGCCGCCAGCAGGATCAACGGAAAACTGCCGACCTGAGACATCATCAGAATACCGATCAGGGTGCAGATCATGCCCATTGGCAGCAGATAGGGCTTGGGGTGGCGATCGGTGTAATAACCGACCCACGGCTGCAACAGCGAGGCGGTGAGCTGGAACGTCAAGGTAATCAGGCCGACCTGGGTGAAGGTCAGGCCATAATTGGCCTTGAGCATCGGATAGATCGACGGCAGCACGGACTGAATCAGGTCGTTGATCAAATGCGCCAGCGCCACCGCGCCGATGATGCGCATGACCAAGGGGCTGCTGTGTGAGGTTGCGGACGCGGCTGAAACGGCCGCTTGGGGGGGACTGGTTGCCATGAGAGTTTCCATACAGCGGATGGGAGCGCATTTGCCGGTGCGCCAATGTGCCATTTTTCACGGTAGCAGCGCCATCCCCTTAGCCTGCTAACGACTTTAAATAACGCGCACCTGTAGCAGGGCAAGCGATTACTCGGGACGGATTGGGCACAGCTAAAGCGCAAAACTCATGGTTTTTACGAGGTCGGAGGATAAGCGGTTGAAAGTGTAGAGAAATATTTTAGATTTATGCTTGACACATCGTCGTTCCAAGCCAATAATGCGCGCCACTTGGCTACATAGCTCAGTTGGTTAGAGCATAGCATTCATAATGCTGGGGTCCGGGGTTCAAGTCCCTGTGTAGCCACCAAGTACTAAAAACGGCTTACCGCAAGGTAGGCCGTTTTTTTATGCCCGCAGAAAAGTGCCTGCCCAATGGCCGGCACCGTACATTCGCGGTGCTGGCCATCGACGACTCTCCTAAAGCGTCGGCAAGGCGGACAACGCCTTCTCCCAGATTTGCCGCGTGCGGACCCAGACCATTTCCTGCCAGTCAGGGTCCGCCGGATAAAACTGCTCCAGCAGATCGAGCTTGATCCGATGCCCTGCTGCGTCACACGGGTCGCCGTGCAAGTGCAGCCAGTGATCGTCACGCAGGTGTTCATGCACCGCCTCCCCCGGGTAGGTTCCGCACTCGATGACAAAGGGCATCAAGCGCACCTGCGGCAAGGCATCGAGCAGCGCCTGGGAGGTGTAGCCAGTGGCGCTGGCGGCGATCCCTGTTTCGCTGTGGCTGCGCGCGCCCGTCTGCACGGTGTAGAGCCACGGACCATAGAGGGCCTGCGCCTCCTGCAACGCCGGATAGGCGGCCTGGGTGACGGTCAGCAACATCGGATGCCCATACTCGCCGGCACCGGTATGCAGGTCGAAGCACAGGGCGACTTCGGCCCGGGAAAGATGCGCCGCGATAATCTGGTGCAAGGTGCGATTCGACCAACTCGGTGCCCGCCCGCCGTAAAACAGGCCATCGGGATGGCTGTACTGGCCCCCTTCGACAATCGCCATCACCGCCGGCCAGCCCTGCTCGCCCAGTTGGGCGGCCAGCAAGGCATCGGCACGATCACGCTCCGGCCCCCGCAACGGGTCGAACGCGTAGATCGCGTGCAGCGCCGCATAGGCCCGGTTGTCCGGTAGCAGTGAGTCGAAGTTCAGGTGATTGCGGTTCAGGTCGATGTTGTCTTCGTTGACTCGACGCAGCCATGCGGTGCCCCACGGGTTGATCAAATGGATCATCACCACCGCGACATCGTCCGGCAGCGAGCGCTTGCCCAGCGCCTGGAGCCATTTGCTCTGGCAATCCGAGCCATAGAAGCCTTCCACACCGTGCGTGCCGCTCAAGGCCACCAGAAGGCGTTTGGCACCGGGGTCGCCAAGCACCGCAACGTCAGTGCTCAAGGCCTCACCGAACGGCCCCTTGAGCGGGTGCGGGTACTCGGTCAACCGGGCGCCGGCGGCCGTCGCTGCCGCGAGGAAACGTTCACGCTGGGCACGGTAGCCTGGCTGATCTGGAAACTCGGTCTGCATGTCGGCCTCTTGTTGTTCTGGATGAAGGTCCCGCGTCCTCGACCCTACAGAAAATGCGCCCGCTGATGAAGGACAAAAGCCACCTTCCCTGTTCCAGCGTGCAGCAACCCGGCGTTGCAGCTGACTCTTCACGCCGATACAGTCCCCCCGAATCTTTTATCCAACGGACGGAGTGCCCCGTGTTTCCAGCCTTCCCCTTGAGCCGCTATCGCCTCTGCGCCCTGTCGCTCATCGCCTGCGCCCTGACCCTCGCCGCCTGCAACGCCCCACCGGTCAGCTCCCTGCCCACCGCGCCCGAGGTGGCGTCGGGGTATCGCACCGACCTGCAGACTCAATACGCCGGCAAACACATGGCCGCGGCCGCCAACCCGCTGGCCGCCGCAGCCGGGCGTGAGATGCTGCGCCAGGGTGGCTCGGCCATCGACGCGGCGATTGCCATGCAAGCGGTGTTGACGCTGGTAGAGCCGCAATCCTCGGGGATCGGTGGCGGTGCGTTGATCGTGCTGTGGGATGGCAAGGCCGTGCGCACCTACGACGGCCGCGAAACCGCACCGGCCGGCGCCAACGAAAAACTCTTCCTGCAAGCCGACGGTAAACCGATGCCATTCCCTCAGGCGCAGATTGGCGGACGCTCGGTCGGCACACCGGGGGTGTTGCGCGCGCTGGAACTGGCCCATCAGAAACACGGCCGCCTGCCTTGGGCAAAGCTATTCGAGCCGGCCATCGCGCTGGCTGAACAGGGCTTTGCGATCTCGCCACGCCTGCACACGATGATCGCTTCCGATCCGTTCCTGCCGCGCTCACCCGACATGGCCGCGTACTTCCTCAATGCCGATGGCAGCCCGAAAGCCGTCGGCACCCTGCTGAAGAACCCGGCGCTGGCCAAGGTGCTCACGCGCATCGCCGCAGAAGGCCCGAACGCGCTGTATCAAGGTCCTGTGGCCGAGGAAATCGTGGCCAGGGTTCAGGGCCACGCCAACCCCGGCAGCCTGTCGCTCAATGACCTCAAGGGCTACAGCGCCAAGGAGCGCGCGCCGCTGTGCACCGACTACAAGCGCTGGCAGGTGTGTGGCATGCCGCCTCCGTCCTCGGGCGGGATTGCCGTGGCACAGATCCTCGGCACCTTGCAGGCCCTGGAGACCCGCGACAAGCGCTTCGCCCTGGCGCCTCTCAAACCGCTCAAGACCCACCAGCCGGCCGGCCTCGAGCCGGCACCTGACGCCGTGCACCTGATCGCCGAAGCCGAGCGCCTGGCCTACGCCGACCGTGCGCTGTACATCGCTGATGCAGACTTCGTCCCGGTGCCGGTCGCCGGCCTGGTCTCCCCCACCTACCTGGCCAGTCGCGCAACGCTGATCGGTGAGCGCAGCATGGGCAGTGCCAAGCCGGGCACACCGCCGGGCGTCCAACTGGCCTATGCGCCAGATCGCTCGCCACTGCGCATCTCCACCTCGCAAGTGGTGGCCGTGGACGATCTGGGCGGCGCCGTGTCCATGACCACCACGGTTGAGGCGGCGTTCGGCTCACACCTGATGGTGCAGGGCTTCATGCTGAACAATCAGATGACCGACTTCTCGTTCATCCCCGAAGAAAACGGCCAGCCGGTGGCCAACCGCATCGAACCCGGCAAACGCCCACGCTCATCCATGGCGCCGACACTGATCTTCGATCGCCAGAGCGGAGAACTGCTCGCCACCGTCGGCTCGCCCGGCGGCTCGCAAATCATCGAATACGTCGCCAAGTCGGTGGTCGGCATGCTCGACTGGAACCTCGACCCGCAAGCGGCCATCAGCCTGCCGAACTTCGGCAGCCGCAATGGCCCCACCGAACTGGAAAAAGGCCAGTTCAGCCCGACGCTGATCCAGGCGCTCAAGAATAAAGGGCACGCGGTGAACGAAATCGACATGACCAGTGGGACCCAGGCCATCGTCCGGGTGCGTGATGCACAGGGCAACGCCTCATGGGCCGGCGGGGCCGATCCACGGCGCGAGGGAGCAGCGTTGGGGGATTGATCGGGCGTGCGACCAAAGCATGAGCACGCTCAGTCAAACACGGGGCTGTGGCGAGCGAGCAAGCTTGCTCGCGCTGGGCTGCATAGCAGCCCTGATACCGGCCACCGCGACTATTCAGATAGTACGCGATGGCCGGATCGCGACCGCTTCGCGGCCGAGCGGGAGCAAGTGCCCCCTGTGACTTAGCCACATCACAGGCTTGAGCTTTACCCTAGGACAAGGAATAGGCTGGTTCCAGCAGCCAAAAAAGGAGGTTACATGCTGACCATCGGCCAAATGGCCCGCACTCACGGGCTCACCACCAAGACCCTGCGCCACTACGACAGCATCGGTCTGTTCGCCCCCGCACTGACCGGGCGCGACAACGGCTATCGCTACTACCGCCCCGAGCAGATCATCACCCTGGGGCGTATCGTCTGGCTCAAGCAGTTGGGCATGGCGCTGGAAGATATCCGCATGCTGGTCGACAACGGCAGCCTGGACAGCGTCATCAGCCTGCGCGAGTCCCTGCAAACGCATGCCCGCACACTGCAAAGTGCGATTGCCCGCGATCAGCAGGTGCTCGACCGCCTCACCCGCTATCTGGCGCAACCGGAACGCAGCCTGCCGGCACCGCAGACGCCCGAGCGAATCCTTTATCCCGCCCTGCGCATCATGGGCATGAGCTGGCAACAGCAGGACGAAGGCAGCATTGCGCAGATGTGGGAGCGGTTCTTTCCACGGGAAGAGGAGATCGACCGATTGCAGGATCCGGTCGGCACCTTTGGCGTCTGCCAGCCGCTGGACGACGGTCAATGGCGCTATGTCGCAGGCTTGCCAGTGAGTGCCGATGCACCGCTGGTGCCGGGCATGGTGGAGCTGCAGATTCCAGCTCGGCACTACGCCCGGGTCGAGCACCACGGCAGCGTCACCACCCTGCCGGAGACCTTCCGCGCGGCTTACAGCGAATGGCTGCCGGCCGCGGGCATGGCGCCCGACGAGGGGGTGGAGTTCGAATACAGCGGTGAGCGGTTTCTTGGGCCGATGCACCCGGACAGCGTGACCGAGTTGTACATCCCGCTGAAAAACTGACGACCAGCGCAGCCTTTGCAGGCTGCGCCCTCATCCTGACGCAGCAAGACGCAGATGAATCAGCGCCAGCCGCTGGCCCTGCCTGTCCTGACGTTCTTCGATCGAAAACGGTGTGAACCCGAGCTTGGGATAGAGCAACAAGCCGGCCACATTGGTGTTGAAGCAGGACAACGTCACCTCGCCCGCCTGGTGCCGGGTCCGGGCAATGGCGATCATGTGCTCGATCAACTGCGCACCGATCCCCTGCCCCCTGGCCTGCGGATCGACAATCACATTGCCGAGGGTGCAGGTGCCGCCGTTTTCCCAGCGATAGAAGTTGGCAAACCCCACCACGACGCCATCCCGCTCGATCACCGTGGAGTCCGAGCGCTTGTCGATCGAACCCTGCAGTTGCGCTGGGGTAAGCGGCCAGGTCGCGGCGGGAAAGAAAAAGAACTGCTCCGTCCGGTCACGGGCAAAACTGCAAATACGCGGGATGTCCTGCTCGTTTACCGCTCGAAAACTGATGCTCATGTTCGGGTCTCCTTGTCCCTTGGGGGCTCAACCATCCCCATAGCTTTTACTCGACCTTCAGTCCATCGATCAACCGGGAATCCGGCTGACAGCCAACCTGCGCCTGAGCTAACGTGTCCGTCATCGCCAACCCGGCCACGAAGACTTCCCATGGGCAAGCCAAACCTCCTCACCGACTGGTTCCATCGCGCGCCAAAAACGGGTGGCGTGGAGCGTATCGAGGCCTTTTTCTCGGGGCATGGCTACGACCTTCACCGCCACGACACCTATGCCATTGGCCGTACCCTGTCCGGCGTACAAAGCTTCCAGTATCGCGGTGGCTGGCGGCACAACCTGCCGGGCGCAACCATGGTGTTGCACCCGGATGAAGTCCACGATGGCGAAGCCGGCACCGAAGATGGTTTCAAGTACCGGATGCTGTACGTCGAACCGGCGCTGATCCAGCAGATGCTCGGCGGCCAGCCGCTGCCGTTCATCAAGACCGGCATTTCCAATGATCCGCGCCTGTTCGCCGCGACCGGTGTGTTGCTGCAAAGCCTGGACCGCACGCTCGATCCACTGGAGCAACAGGACGCGCTGTTCGACCTGGCCCAGGCCATGAGCGCGGTATCTGGCGTCCCAGCCCGTCGCCAGCACTTCGACTATGTAGCGGCCGAGCGCGCTCGTGAGTTCATGCACAGTGCCCTGGACCAGGCCGTGACCCTGGACCAACTGGCCGAACACAGCGGGCGCGATCGCTGGGGCCTGTCGCGGGACTTTCGCTTGCTGTTCGGCACCAGCCCCTACCGCTACCTGACCATGCGCCGCCTGGACCTGGTGCGCTCGCTGCTGATCTCGGGCGAGTCACTGACCCAGGCGGCACTGATCGCAGGCTTCAGCGATCAAAGCCACATGACCCGGCAATTCGGCAAAGCCTACGGCCTGTCGCCCGCGCGCTGGATGAAAATGCACCGTCCCTGAGCGACGCACAATCGTGCAAGAAGTACCCGGCCACGCTCGCTAGTGTCGAGCTGAATAAACCGATGAGTGCCTGGCCATGAAGTCCTATCAAAGCCTGAATTTCGCCAACAAGCTGCAGCAGATCAACGAGCATTGGTCGCCACGGGTCATCGCCGAAATGAACGACTATCAGTTCAAGGTGGTGAAACTGCTGGGGGATTTCATCTGGCATGATCATCAGGATACCGACGAGACCTTCATCGTCCTTGAGGGGCAGCTACGCATCGACTTTCGCGATGGCCAGGTGCTGGTGTCCGCCGGCGAAATGTACGTCGTGCCCAAGGGCGTCGAGCACAAGCCCTTTGCCGAACAGGAAGTCAGGCTGCTGCTGATCGAGCCCAAGGGCGTGCTCAATACCGGCCATGAAGGTGGCGAGCGCACGGCGCTGAATGATCAGTGGATCTGAAGTACGACACTGAGAATTTCGTCTCTGGCTTTGCGGGCAGAATCAACGCGCTATAGTCCGCTCGGCACCACCGTCTATCACAGGAGAGTCACGCATGGATCAATCACGCGCAGCGTTGTTCGATGGCATCGCCCACCAACTGGGCCATCGTTTTGATGGTGAACTACGGATTGGCGGCAACTACGTGCCCGCCGTACAGCAGGGCGATCAGGTCTACGTCAGCGGGCAAATCCCGCGTATCGACAATACGGTGATGGTGGTAGGACGGGTCGGCGCCGAAGTGTCCCTGGAGCAGGGCCGACACGCCGCCAGGATTTGCACGATGCGCGCCCTGGCCATCCTCGCGCAGCGGCTCGGCGACCTGGATGCCATCCAGAAGGTATTGCGCATCAACGTCTACGTACGTAGCGCCGAAGACTTCACCCAACAAAGTGAAGTGGCCGACGGCGCCTCAGAAGTGCTCTACGGGATCTTTGCCGACGCCGGCGTGCATACGCGCACCTCGGTCGGCGTGTACCAGTTGCCCAAGGGCGCCGCGGTCGAAGTCGACATGATTGTCGCGCTCAAGCCTGCAGCGGCGCCGGTTGACGAAGACGACATCTGCGATTGAGAGGCCTCAAGGGCAACAGGTCGCGCCAGGCTGTAGGGCGACCTGTGGCAAACGCGAGCCGAAGAACAGCGCCGCGCTCATGCCCACCACCCCCATCACCGCGCAGAACATCACGCAAATCCAAGGGCTCCAGGGCATCAGGCCAATCAGCAACAACGGCGTGATGCTGGCCCAGATCGCATAGGCGATGTTGTACGTGAACGAAATCCCCGAGACCCGGATTCGTGCCGGAAACAGATTGACCATTACCGACGGTACCGCGCCCACCACCCCGCAACTCAAGCCGGCAATGGCATACGCCAGGCCGATCCACTGCGCACCACCGATCAGGCTGGTGTAGAGCACGCCAATCCCCAGCGGCAGCAACAGGCTATAGAGCATTACGGTGCGCCAAGCGCCGATTCGGTCGACGATAACCCCGGCAATCACGCAACCGATGTTCAAGAACACGATACCCAGGCTGCTCAGGGCAAAGGTATGGCTGGCGGTCATGCCGAAGGTCTTCTGCATCATGGTCGGGGTGATGACCACAAAGGTCACCACCGCCGAGGTCAGCACGCAGGTCAGGATCACCGCTGGCAGCATCGCCATCCGATGCTCACGCAGCACGGTGCGCAACGGTAACTCGGTGTGCCGTTCGCGACTGGCGTGCATGGCCATGAACACCGGGGTTTCATTGAGCCAGCGGCGCAACCACACACCAATCACACCGAACACCCCGCCCAGCAGAAACGGATAGCGCCAGGCGTGATCGAGAATTTCCGCCGGGCTGAAGACCTGCGCCAGCAAGGTCGCGGTCAATGCACCGATCAAGTAGCCGAACGTCAACCCTGCCTGCAAGAAGCCCAGGGCATAACCCCGATGACCGACGGGAGCATGCTCGGCCACGAACACCCAGGCACTCGGCACTTCACCGCCCACTGCGGCCCCCTGGAACACCCGCAGCAGCAGTAACAGCAAGGGCGCGAAATAGCCGATCTGGGCATAGGTCGGCATGATCCCGATCAGCAGGCACGGCAACGCCATCATCAGGATGCTCAGGCTGAACACCTTCTTGCGCCCCAGTCGATCGGCGAAATGCGCCATCAGAATCCCGCCCAGGGGCCGCGCCAGGTAGCCGGTGACAAAAATCCCGAAGCTTTGCAGCAGGCGCAGCCACTCCGGCATTTCCGGCGGGAAGAACAGCTGGCTGAGGGTCAAGGCGAAAAATACGAAAATGATGAAGTCGTAGATTTCCAGCGCTCCGCCGAGCGCCGCCAGGCCCAGGGTCTTGTAGTCGGACCGGGAAAACGGCGCGGGACGAGTGACAGGGATGGCAGTCATGAACAGGCTCGAAAAATAGACAAAAAACACGGCGCCCATGGTCTACGCAAACGCGCTCCCGGACAACCCGTTAGACCATAGTCCTAGATGTGCAAAAACAGCACCGCAAAAACACCTTGATTCAATTACTGTTGCCGGCTGACCGAAAAGGCCCCCGAGGCCCTGCTGGCACCCCAATAAACATAAGAAAATCGAGGTATTTGCGTGTCTACCGATATCGAAGACAGCCGCTCCGCCCGCTTTGCCCTTCGCTGCTCGAACTTTGCCGAACGCTGGTTTCCCGACTCCTGGGTCTTCGCTGCACTCGCGGTGATCATCGTCGCTGTCGCCACCATGGCCATGGGCGCCAAGCCCACCGATGCCGCCATGGCCTTCGGCGACGGCTTCTGGAGCCTGATCCCGTTCACCATGCAAATGGCCTTTGTAGTGATTGGCGGTTATGTGGTCGCCAGTTCGCCACCGGCGGTGAAACTGATCGATCGCCTGGCTCGCCTGCCGAAAAATGGCCGCTCGGCCGTGGCCTGGGTCGCGCTGATTTCCATGGTCGCGTCCCTGCTGAACTGGGGACTGTCGCTGGTGTTTGGTGGTTTGCTGGTACGCGCGCTGGCCCGGCGCACCGAGTTGCGCATGGATTACCGTGCCGCCGGTGCCGCCGCTTACCTGGGGCTCGGGGCGGTCTGGGCGCTGGGGCTGTCTTCGTCGGCGGCCCAGTTACAGGCCAACCCGGCCAGCTTGCCGCCTTCGATCCTGTCGATCACTGGCGTCATTCCATTCACCGAGACGATTTTCCTCTGGCAGTCCGGCGTCCTGTTGCTGGCGCTGGTCGTGGTCTCGTTGGTGGTCGCCTACGCCACCGCCCCCGGCCCGAACTCTGCCCGTGACGCCAAAGACTGCGGCGTCGATCCCAGCTTCAGCCTGCCGGCGCTGGCCCCTCGCTCCCGCCCCGGCGAATGGCTGGAATACAGCCCGCTGCTGACCATTTTGCTGGTGCTGCTGGCGGCCGGCTGGTTGTTTCATGAATTTTCGACGAAACCGGCGATCAGCGCGATCTCGGGGCTCAATACCTACAATTTCCTGTTTCTGATGCTCGGGGCGCTGCTGCACTGGCGTCCGCGCAGCTTCCTCGACGCCGTGGCCCGTGCGGTGCCCACCACCACCGGTGTGATGATCCAGTTCCCGCTGTACGGTTCCATCGCCGCGTTGATGACCGTGGTCAAAGGCACTGATGGCCAGTCTCTGGCGCACCATATCTCGAGCTTTTTCGTCAGCTTCGCCTCCCACGACACGTACGCGGTGCTGATGGGCGTGTATTCGGCCATTCTCGGCTTCTTCATTCCATCCGGGGGTGGCAAATGGATCATTGAAGCGCCGTACGTGATGCAGGTCGCCAACGACCTGGAGTACCACCTGGGCTGGGCCGTGCAGATCTACAACGCCGCCGAAGCGCTGCCCAACCTGATCAACCCGTTCTACATGCTGCCGCTGCTCGGTGTACTGGGATTGAAGGCGCGGGATTTGATCGGGTTTTCATTCGTGCAATTGCTGGTACACACGCCACTGGTGCTGTTTCTGCTGTGGGTGCTGGGGACAACGCTCCAGTATGTAGCGCCGGTGATGCCTTAGTCCGAGGCCGCGCAAGGGTGGCGCACGTAACAGGTGCAGGGTTTCAGACTGATACTGGACCTTGCGCTATCAATCGTTTCAGTATGTCTTACTCCCCGTTTCCGGGGCCAACGCTGAAAAGGATCTGAGCATGTTCAAACTCCCTGGATTGAGCCTCACCCTCGCCGCCCTTGCCTTGAGTACCACCGCCCTCGCCGATACCCAGCTGAAACTGGGCAGCACCGAGCGGGTCACGCGGTTGTTCGCCTACCCCAACAACTGCAATGTGATCTGCTATCGCAACTGGACGCTGGAACAAACAGTCGAGCACTACCTGACCCAAAGCGTTCGGCGCGATGGCTACGCCAGTGCAACAGTCAGGGTAAGAACCGACAAGCAGCAGCTCGTCGCTGATATCAGCGGCGTACCCAAGGGCTATGCAAAACCGCTGAGGGCATTACTCGATGCCGGGGACCTGGCCCACAATGGCGCCAACAAACTCAATGCCGACGGAAAGTGGGCGTACAGCTGGTACCTGTTCCTGCCCTTGGGCATGGCACTGGAAAACCGCAAGAGCGTCGAGTTGCTGCACTTCCCCCCGGACTATTCGCTGACTCAGGCCCAGGACTACCTGGAGTCGAAGACCACTGACCGCTGGGCAACGCTGTTGACCGTCAATGGCATTGCCGCCGAACAAACACCGGCCTACCAGACCATCATCGATATCGCGCCGATTGCGGCCCCTTCCAATGCCGGCAAGGACCTTGAAGGCGTCTACGGTTACTTCAAGGACTACCAGACCACCATGGTCAGGCAATTCAGCCAGACCGCCAGCGGCGTGACCTTGCCGATGGTCGCGTTCGGCGCACCGGTGCGTAACTGGATCAAGGAACAGTATGGGCCGACCGTGGCCGTACTGGGCCTGGCACACATCAACCCGACCCCAAGCGTGACGGTGCCGGTGCTGGGCTCCAACCATCCCAGCTATATCTGGTACGCCGCCGACCCCGAGAACTATGACGGCGATCAGGCCAAGGCTGATGCAGTGGGCTTGAAAGTGATGGGCCAGGACTTGAGCGCCGCATGCTGGCAGGCCGGCATGGGCAGCAAACCGTCCAGTGACCCGAGCGCACAGCTCAAATCCTGCACACAAAACTGGCAGGTGGCCCAGAAAGTGAAGACCTGCGAGCTGTTCTATACCTCAATCCGCGGGCTGACACCTGAACAGGCCACAGCCAAATGCTCGGCCCCGGACATCAAACCCCAACTCGAGCAGCTCCGGGCACCGTTGCCTGCGCTTGCGCTGGCGACCCCTCAACTTTAAACCTGCTTGCCGGCTTGCTGCGTAAGCCTTCACTGACGCAGCAAGCAGGCACTCTCTCCTGTCAATACTGACAGTAGACCTGCGATTTCATTTGCGAGACGCTTGGTTAGTACCCCAGGGGCTGCAGGGCTGACAGGATGGCCCGTCGACAGTAGTCGCAGCGCTGACCAGACAAGGATCTGTCATGAAAACCCAGGCCACGGCTCGGCCACACCCGAGTACCTGTATTTACCCCTATGAAACGCTCAGTACGAATCAGGGCTATCCATCCCTGGCCGACTTCGAAGTCGTCGGCAGCAATGATCCTCCCCCTTCGGGCATCAGGGCCCAGCGCCATTACCAGCGCATCACGCGAATGTGCCGCGTCTCCGGCCAGCTGATACATACCCGGCAATTGCATACCGTTCAGTTGGTTCCAGGCATTCATGTCTACGACCCGGACTTCTGCGGGCGGCTATCACACTCATGCGACCCCAATGTTTTTCTCGACATGAGTGAACTGTGGTTATGGGCGTTGCACGACATCAAGCCGGGCATCTGGCTGTGCATGGACTACACCAGCACCGAAGACAAACTGCTGCGCCAGTTCGCCTGTCGGTGTGGCTCGCCGGAATGCCGAGGCTGGATCACCGGCTACGATGAACCGCCAAACGCCGAAGGTCGGCTGTTTCTGCAACACTGGCATCGGCACGGCCCCCAATGAGCAGGGGGCCGGGGTCTTTTACACCGCGCCAACCGGGCGCAGGCGGTACTGCGGCGGCAATTGCTCGAAACCGCTGATGGTCGCGTTCAGGCTTTTCCAGCGACCGTCCTTGATGCCGTAGATGCAACCATGAACCGACAGGCTCTGCCCGCGATGCCAGGCATTCTGGACAATGCTGGTATGACCGACGTTGGCCACTTGCTGGATGACATTGAGCTCGCAGAGACGGTCGACCCGCTCTTCTTCGGTCGGCAGCTGGCCAAGGGCTTCGCGATGCTCGTAGTACAGGTCACGGATCGAGCGCAGCCAGCCGTCGATCAGGCCCAGCTGGCGATCCTGCATCGAGGCGCGCACGCCGCCACAGCCGTAGTGGCCGGTCACCAGGATGTGTTTGACCTTGAGCACGTCGACTGCGTACTGGATCACCGACAGGCAGTTGAGGTCGGTGTGCAGCACCACGTTGGCAACGTTACGGTGGACGAAGAGATCACCCGGCAACATGCCGACGATTTCGTTGGCCGGCACCCGTGCATCGGAGCAGCCGATCCACAAGTATTCAGGCGTCTGCTGTCGGGCCAGCTTGGCGAAAAAGTCAGGATCTTCCTGCTTGATCGCATCGGCCCAACGCTCGTTGTTATCAATCAGATCTTGTAATTCGTTCATGCTCTGAAGCCTCAAGAATGGTGCGCTGATTTGACAGACAAGCGTCCGCCCGGGTCACGCAGGTGATGCAGATAACCTCAGGTACAGGCTGTACGGGAATCTTCCCACCCGGTACCTGTCCACACTATAAGTAGATACGCAGTATGAGGCGTTGCCATGACCGAATCACGACGTCCGTTCAATTCGGTGCAACCGGAACCCATCGACGACAACGAAGATCGCATGGGTTCGATGCGCGAGCTGGACTTCAATGAAAAGCCATCCAGGGCAAAAATCGGTGATACCGAACCGCAACCCGAGCGTCAACGGCGACCCGCCGGCGAAGCACCGACAGGGACGACAGATGAGGAGCATGACGCCACCGACGATGACCTGAGCCCGGAAACCCTGATTCGCGAAGACGGTGCCCGCGACGCACAGGAAGCCGATGAAAGCTTCAGCCCCGACTGGGACCTGAGTATTGTCAATGAAGCCGACATCGGGGGTGGCAAAGGCCTGGATGAAGCCGAACTGGCGCAGCGCGATCCGCTCGACCGCAAGCGCTGATCCCCTGGCGAGGGCCCTCGCGCCCTCGCGGGGCTCGCCTTAATCCACCAACGTACAGGCCATGACGACAGCATCTTCACGCCCGCCTACCGCCGGATAGTAATCACGACGGCGGCCGACTTCGTTAAAACCATAACGCTCGTACAGGCGGAAGGCGGCGCGATTGCTGTCGCGCACTTCCAGGAAACACTCCCGGGCCTCGGCGGCGTAGGCGCGGGACATCAGGTGCTCCAGCAGCATCAGGCCCAGGCCGCGCCCCTGATTTTCAGGCTTGACCGTGATATTGAGCAGGTGTGCCTCATCCAGGATGATTTGCACCACCCCGTGGCCCACCTGTTGTTGCCCCTCGAACATCAGCCAGATCTGGTACTTGCCCAGGCCATCGAGAAAAATCCCACGGGTCCAGGGATGACTGAACGCCGCGTATTCGATCCTCAGTACAGCGTCCAGATCCGCTTCGGTCATCGGGCGGAACGATACAGCATCACTCATTTGATTCTTTCCAACGCGCCATCAGCCGACGCATGGCTTGCCAGACTTCAGCCTTACGCTGTGGCTCTTCCATTAATAACTCCAGGCCAGGCAGCGCCCAGACCGACCCCAGGCCTTCGACCTGAAGTTCACGGTTGTAGCTTTCGGCATTGGTCTCACCGGCAAAACGCACCGCCGGCAGGCCGATCAACCACAGGCACACGCAGGGAGCGTCTTCCAGACGAGCCGACAAGAAGCCCTGAACAAAGTCGCGAGCCGCTTCCGGCCCTTGATCCAGGGTGCCGCGGGCCAGCAGCGGCCAGCGCACCGGCTCACCGACAATTTGCGGACTGTCCGGCAGTCCGGCGGCGCGCAGCATGTCCTTGAGCAGCAAATAGGCCGGATCCCGGCTCTGGAACGCCTCGCCTGTGGGTAACTCCACCAACAGCAGGCAGCGGCCGGCACGCAGTAATTGCAGGGCGAAACGCGGCGGCGGGACCTGTGGGGCCTTGGCCGCCACTGGTGCGGCGTCAGCCTCCTCGACCGGTTTGCTTGCCGGGCGTGCCACTGTGGGTGTCGGGCGCGGCACCTCAATCTTGACCCGTTCAGCCGGCCTGGCCAGCGGCTCTGCAACGGTATTCGCCACCGGAGCCTGTGCAACCGGCGCTTCGACCAAAGGTTCCAGCGCTTGCAGCAGCTCGGGCCGCGACGGGGCAGCAAAGGGCAATTCGGTGCGCGGCAGCCAGCTGACCACCTGCATGGCGGTCAGATAAGCGCGACGGCGGGACTCGATAAGCAAAGGTCGGCCACTTGTGGATAACTGAGGTACGGGATTCTACCGCCCTTCGCTGAAGATCGCCCGCTGTTGATCAATAGAAAAACGACTGTCCGTCCCGTCAATCCCGCGAGGGTGATGCCCATCGCACGCGATGCAGTACAATCGCTGCTTTTAATCGCCAACCAGCCGGCCAATCCAATGATCGAACCCAAGCGCGTCTTGCGCGCCCTCGCCGAACACTGGGCACTTCTGGAGCCGCTGTGCGAGCATTTCGACCAAGGCACACTGAGCCTCAACGAACTGCGCTTACAGCTGGCCGCCCAGCAACTGGACAGCACGCCACAGGACATTACCAGCCTGCTGGACGTGTGGATCCGCCTCGATATTCTGGTTCCGGTGGCCAAAAGCCCGAACCGTTTTGAACTGAACGCGCAGATCCACGACTTCCTCGCCTACCTGCGCCGTGAGCACCGCTTGGGCCTGTGCCTGGAAATCGAAGCCTACCTGCGGCACCTGGAGCGGCTGGCCGGCTACATTCAAGACGCCTTCGACATCCGTGACGGCAACGACCTGGCGCGCCAGTTGCGTTTGCTCGACATGCGCGTGCGTGACGTGCTGAAAAAGCTCGCCAACGATGAACAGGCCCTGGTGGCCGTCGCCGAGCGGGCCAAGACCAGCGACCGGCAGATCCCGCTGCGCCAGCGCTATGCCGAGGTACTGGCGACCTGGGACGAATACGTCGAGCCGATGATCCAGCTGGTAAACGCCGACGGCGCCTTCGAACAGGGGGTGCGCAAGGTCGAAAACGTGCTGTTGCGCATGCTCACCGAGCAGCAACGCCTTGGTCATCTGGTCGACGATGACATGCTGCTGCGTACCCATGCGCGGATTCTGGAAATGCAGACCAGCGCCCAGCTGACCTTGCGTCACGCTCGCGAACTGCTGCTGCCGTTGCGTGAAGAGGCCCGTCGGCACAATGCCGTGACCCGTGGCGCGGCGCTGGCCTTGTCGATGATCCGCCGCAAGGGCATCGACGCCGTACCGCAAGCCGCCATGCCGATGTTCACCCGGCCGCAAAGCACCTTCCTGGGCAGTGCCAGCCAGGTCGAGGCCTACGTGTATGCCCTGGCGCGTTTCGAGCCGAAACCGGCGCGCTTTCCCAAGGCCCACAAGACACAGAAAGGCGAAGCCCCGCGTGCCCCGCGTACCGTTCGGGAAATGCTCGAACGCTGCGAAGGCGCGCTGCCGATGCCGGACCTGATGACCTGGCTGCTGGAGCAGGAACCGGACGGCGCAACCGACGAGTTGCTGTACTGGTTCTCCCGCCTGTCACGGGACAAGCGCTTCCAGCGCGAACGCCTGGAACGTCGCGACTACCATACTCACGAGCACCAGGTCAGCCTGCGCTCCTTCGCCCTGCTCTCGGCAGGCACAGACGCCACCGAGAATTCCGCGAGCACTCCTCATGCATCTTGATCTTTGTGAACTGTCTCAGTTGGCCCCCATCTTTCGCGAACTGTTCAAGGGTTACCACGTCAGCCGCCGTGATCCCGAGCTGTATGCCCAGCTGTCGAACTTCCAGGACCAATACCGCACCTTGTTCAAGGCCCTGGGCTTCGAGCTGGTGTGCGACACCCGTGGTTTCTACTACTTTGTGCCGGATCTCGCCGCCGCGGCGGTGAACAAGACCGCCCAGCGCCTGGCGTTGTTCACCTTCATCCTGGTCGAGCACCTGGCCGACCAGGGGCGTGACCCGATTGCCGTCCTTGATGGCGGCAGCCTCGGTCGCGACGAGCTGCCGTCGTTGCTGGAAAAGTACCGTGACCTGTTCATCCAGGCCGAAGTGCAAACCCAGGAAGAGCTGGAAGAAAAAATCATGCGCCGCATGACCCAGCTGGGTTTCGCCAACGAAGAGAACGGCATCTACCGCTTTCTGCCCCCCATGCACCGTTTCCTCGACGTTTGCCTGTCGGTCCAGCAGGACCGCGACCTGGCGGCCAGCCTGCACAGCGTGCTGCCATTGCCGGCTCCGGTGCTGATCGACGACGACAGTGATGAAAAACTGCTGCAAACCGATGATCCGCTGGACCTGAGCGAATTCGAAGGTGAGGAAAGCGACGAAGACGCCCTCGCCCGCGCCATTGCCGAAGAACAGGAAATCGACGCATGAGCAAGGAACGTTACGGCATTCGCCGCTTTGCCCTTCTGAACACCGCCGGCTACAGCCTCGGCCTGTTCCCGCTGGAAGAGCCGCTGTCGGTCTACGGCGCGAACAACCTCGGCAAGTCCGCTTCTATCAACGCCTTGCAGTTCCCGATTCTGGCGCGCATGTCGGACATGAGTTTCGGCAAGTACAGCCTGGAACAATCGCGGCGTTTCTACTTTGCCTCCGACACCAGCTACATCCTGGTGGAGGTCTCGCTGCCTCACGGCCCCCATGTGATCGGCGTGGTCGGGCGCGGCCCGGGCGGTGGTTTCGGTCACCAGTTCTTTGCCTACGCCGGCAAACTGGACCTGGCCCACTACCAGAAGAACGACACCTGCCTGCGCCAGAAAGAGTTGTTCACCAACCTTGAGCGCGAGGGGCTCAAAGCCTACGAGCTCAAGCCGGACGAACTGCGTCGCCTGCTAGTGGGTGGTCACACCTCGATTCCACTGGACCTGACGCTGATCCCACTGCGCTCCACCAGCGAACAGAGCCTCAAGACCTTCCGCGCGCTGTTCATCAACCTGCTGCACATGCGCGAAATCACCGCGGCCAAGCTCAAGCAACTGTTCCTCGATGCCTTTGAGCACAGCCTGCGTTCCGGCAGCGTCGATTACATTGCCGCGTGCGAAGAAGCCTTCCGCGATGTACGTCGCATGGAGCAGGACTACAACTCGCTGGTCACCGCCGGTCCCTTGGTCGAAGCCCTCGCGTCAGGCGTTACCCAGCGCAATATCCTGCGTGGCAAACTGCACCGCATCTCGCCGCTGCTGGACTCCCTGCTCGGCACCTGGTCGGACTACGCCAGCGCACGCAAGGAAGAGCTGACGATCCAGGCCGAGCACTATCGCAATGAGCAGGACGCGCTGCAGAACGATCAGCGTGGCGGCACTCAGGAGCTGATGCGCCTGGAGCGTGAGATCACTGGCATCCAGCGCTGGCTTGGCGAGTTGTCGGTCCTCAAGCATCGCTTCGCGTTGGTGGATGACGTCAAACTGCTTGAACAGCAATTGTTGGCCGCCAAGGATGCCCACGACGAACTGGCCGGTGCGCTGGCGCAATCGCGCCAGTTCAGCGCCGAAGACCTTGATGAGCGTCTGCGGGATCTGGAAAAGCGCCTGAAGTCGGTCAAGCAGCAACTCGACCACGCCGACAACAACAGCTACGCCCGCCTGCGTGAAGAGTTCTCGCAACAGGACGTCGAACGCTTGATGCGCCTGTTCAACAGTGCATTGTTCAGCTTGCCGCTGGGCGAACATGGCATCGCGCTGGACGAAGACGGTCAGTGGGTCAAATCCATGGAGCTGATCCTGGATGGCTTCAAAGGCGAACGCTTCGAAGTCCCGGGCCTTTCCATCGACCTGTCGCACATTGAGCCGCCGGCCTTGCAAGCGCTGGCTGACCGCGCCGCGCTACGTGATCAGAAAGAGCGCCTGGACAAAGAACTCAAGCAACTGAAGACCCAGCAAGCGGTTGCGGCCGACCGCGCCGCGAGCAAGACCCAGACCGAAGCGCTGTACCAGCAGGTACTGGATGCGCAGAAAGCCCTGGAGGACTTCCGTCGCACCCAAACCCTGAGTGCCGAAGAAGGTGACAAGCTGGAACAGTTGGCACAGATGGAAGCCGCGCAGGACGAACTCAAGCGCTCCAGCGACGCCTTCACCGAACGCGTCCAGCAACTGTCGGCCAAGCTGCAACTGGTCGGCCGGCAGATCGGCGACATGGAAGCCAAGCAGCGCACCCTCGACGACGCCCTTCGCCGCCGTCAGTTGCTGCCCGCCGACCTGCCGTTCGGCACGCCGTTCATGGATCCTGTCGACGACTCCATGGATAACCTGTTGCCGCTACTCAATGACTATCAGGACAGCTGGCAGGGTTTGCAGCGGGCTGACGGCCAGATCGATGCGCTGTACGCCCAGGTGCGCCTCAAGGGCGTGGCCAAGTTCGACAGCGAAGACGACATGGAGCGTCGCCTGCAACTGCTGATCAACGCTTACGCACACCGCACCGACGAAGCCCTGACCCTGGGCAAGGCGCGTCGCGCGGCGGTCACCGACATTGCGCGCACCCTGCGCAACATCCGCAGCGACTACGACAGCCTTGAGCACCAACTGGCCCTGTTCAACCGCGAGATCAACAAGCGTCAGGTCTCCAACCTGCAAAGCTTCCGCATCGTGCTGGCACCGAACAAGGAAGCCCTCAAGCATATCGACCAGATCATCCACAGCGCCGGTCAATATGAAGAAGGCGAAACCCTGTCGGTGTTCGACCTGAGCCAAAGCGCCGAGCAGGACAACAAAAACGAAGAAGCCAAGGAATACCTGGCGCGCCTGGTGGCGGCGAACCACAACCAACTCGGCCTCAAGGACCTGTTCGAGCTCGCGTTCGAGATCACCAAGGTCAACGGCCAGCCCGTGATTCACACCGACATCGATGGCGCGGCCTCCAACGGCACCACCATGACCATCAAGGCGCTGACCAACATGTACTTGTTGCTGCACTTGATGGACCGTGACCTGGCCGGACGGGTGCGCTTGCCGTACTACCTCGACGAGGCCGCCGACATTGACGAGAAGAACCAGGCGGCTCTGCTGGAAACCAGCCTGCAACTGGGCTTCGTGCCGATTCTGGCCAGTGTGAAACCACAGGTCTGCGCCAGTGTGGCCATCGACCTGGAAGGCGGCAGTGGGCCGAACGGCATCTACATTGATGAGGAGGACTGGAAGTTCATCCGCCGCCATGACGAGGTGAAAACCACCGTCAAGGTCGAGGCGGACGAGCCCGAGCTGGATGCGGTCTGACTTGCTTTAACCGGCTCCAATGAAAAGGCCGCGATCCCATGGATCGCGGCCTTTTTTGTGGGCATCGCTCAGCCTTCTATGAAGGCGACCTCACCGACGCCCAACGGCCTCCAGACTACTTGCCCAGAGGAATCTTCGGCGCCCAGACCAGCCACTCGTCTTCGAACTTGTCGAACAACGGGAAGGTCTGCTGCGCTCGCGCAGGGTTGCCCATGCGTTCCCCATCCGGTGTGGCGAAGGCAATACCGCCCTGAATCAGGGTTTCCAGCGATTCGGTGCGTACCGTCGCGCCCTTGAACAGGCTGTAGTCCAGGCCAAAACCACTGCTGTTCCAGAAGCGCGTGCCGCTACGCACCAGAGGCGCGTACTTGGGCTCGATCAGGATATGAATCAGCACCCGATCCGCGGTTTGACCCAGCTCGTAGCCAGTCACCTTGCCGACCGTGATTTCCCGGTAAGTCACTGGCACACCGGTCTTCAGCGAACCACGGCGAGCAGCGCTCAACACCAGGCTCAAGCCCGCTTCCTGGGCCACGGCTTCAGGAGGCTGGGGCAGCGCTACGAAGTCCTTCTGCGGACCGAGACTCTTCGCGGCGGGTTGAACCTCGATGTACTGCCCGGTCACCAGAGTTTCCAGATTGGAAGTCTTGATCAGCCCAAGCTCCGGCTTGACCACCCAGAACTGGCTGCCGACCCGGGCAATGCGTTCCGGCACTTCGGTGATGCGCGCGGTGAGCAGCACGGACTGCATGTCATCGCTGAGATCAACATCTTCGACCTTGCCGACATCCAGCCCTTTATAGCGAATCGGCGTACCGGTGCGCAGACCGTCTGCACGATCGAGCTTGATCGTGACCACGGCACCTTTCTGAGTCGCCTCTTCATGGTTGGCGAACAGACGGAAACGCGGGATACGCTTTTGCAGGGGGGCCTTGGCTTCCGGTGTATCGAAGGCAATACCGCCAGCCATCAGGCTCTGCAGGGACTCGCTTTTGACTTGAATCCCGTTGAGGCCACCGGTCAGGGTGATGCCGCTGGCATTCCAGAATCGCGTCGAGGCGTTGACCAGTTCTTCGTACTCTTTTTCGATGTGTACGCCGATGACCAGTTGCTTCTTGGTCCGCGAGAACTGATAACTCTGTACCGAACCAACCTTGACCTGCTTGTAGAGAATCGGACTGCCGACCTCCAGCGACCCCAGGTTTTCAGTGAACAGCACCAGGTGCAAGCCCGGTGCGCGCAGGTCCAACGGCGGCGCCTTTGGCCGAGCCTCGAAATCGCGCTTGGGGGCACTGCCCTTGTCGCCAGGCCGCACGGCGATGTAGTTACCTTTGACCAAGGCCTCCAGTCCGGTGATACCGGCCAGCGAAATCGACGGTTTGACCACCCAGAACTGAGTGCCTTCGACCAGGTAATCCTCGGCCAGTGGGTCAAGGGTCAACTCGGCAGTGGCACTGGACAGGTCGGAATCGACCTTGAGCGCCTTGAGGTTACCGACCTGAATCCCTTTGTACATGACCGGTGTACGGCCGGCTTGCAGGCCCTCGAAATCGCCCAGTTTCACTTTCACGCGAATACCGGCCTGAGCGGCATCGAAGTCTTCAAAGAGACGGAACGGCAGGCTCGGGTCCGTCGGCGGGCTGTCTTTGCGGGTTTCCGGTGTGGCGAAGGCGATACCGCCGGCAACGAGGCTGGCAAGCGACTCACTGCGAATTTTCACACCCGACAGGTTGGCATCGATACTGACCCCGCTGGCATTCCAGAAACGCGTATGTTTGCGCACCAGGCTGGCGTAAGTCGGCTCGATATACACTTTGATCTCGACGGTGTTCTGATCTTCGGACAGCAGGTAGCTCTTCACCTGACCGACCTGGATCTGCTTGTAGAACACCGGGCTGCCGCGGTTCAGGGAACCCAGTCGATCAGCCTTGATGGTCAGGTGCAAACCCGGCTTTGAATCGGAAAGCGGTGGCTCCTGCGCCAGGGCCTTGAACCTGCGAGTCGGTTCCCCCTCCCCGGGACTGATGGCGACGTAGTTACCCGATACCAGGGTTTCCAGACCGGTGATCCCGGCCATAGTCACGCTCGGTTTGACCAGCCAGAAGCGCGTGCTGGTCTTGAGGTACTGCCCTACATCCTTGTTCATCTCAATGGTGGCAATCACCCCGCGGCTTTTGCCGGCATCATCAAGAGTCAGGCTTTTGACCTTGCCGACCGACATGCCCTTGTAAACGACCTCGGTCTTGTTGGCCTGAATGCCTTCACCGCTTTCAAAACGGACCTGTACCTCTATCCCGGTCTCGTTGTAGGCACGCCAGCCCAACCATCCGCCAATCACCAAGGCGATCAGGGGCAACACCCAGATGGCCGACCAGTTGGAAGCCGGTCGGGTTTTAGCTTTAGGCAAATCAGTCATGGTCGTCGTCCGACTCCGTGTTATCCCAAATCAGTCGGGGATCAAAAGTTACTGCAGCAAGCATTGTCAGAATCACCACACTGGCGAAGGCCACCGCACCGAAGTTTGCCTCGATAGTGGCGAGCCGACCAAAGTTGACTACCGCCACCAGAATGGCGATGACGAAAATATCCAGCATTGACCATCGGCCAATGAACTCGATAAAGCGGTACATCACAATGCGTTGCCGGGCGGATAAAGGCTGGCGGCGCTGCACCGAAAACAGCAATAGGGCGATACCGACCAACTTGAAGGTCGGCACCAGGATACTGGCGATGAACACCACGGCAGCGATGGGCAACATCCCATGCTGAACGAGAGCGATCACACCGGACATGATCGTATCCCCCTGACCCTGCCCTAACGCGCTGACCGTCATGATCGGCAACACATTTGCGGGGATATAGAGAATGGCGGCCGTGATCAACAACGCCCAGGTACGTGCCAGACTGTCTGGCCGGCGAGCATGAACCAACGCACCGCAACGCGTGCATGTCTGCTCGTCGGTGCCCGGCTCCTGCTTGTTCAGTTGATGGCACTCAGCACAAATCAGAATGCCCGCATCAATCGCCCGCATGAGCATCCTCCCCTGACAGCGCTTCCCAAATCTGATGGGGCGACATCACCACCTCTAGCCAGACCTGGGTCAACAACAAACTGATAAAGCACACCAGGCCAACGCCTATCGTGATCGAGGCGAGGTCGGCCAGCTTGACGATGGCCACCAGCACGCCCATCAAATAGACCTCAAGCATCCCCCAGTCGCGCATATGGTGATAAATGCGATAGAGCAACAGGCCGTAGCTGCGTCCGGTATCAAAACGAATACTGAGCAACACCGACAACTGACAGAGCAGCTTGAGCAACGGGATTCCCATGCCGCACAGGAATACCACCACTGCCACACCTTGCATGCCCGTGTCGAACAGGCCAAGGACACTACTCCAGACCGTGTCGTGCGACGACTGTCCGAGCAAATGGAGTTCCATGATGGGTAAAAAGTTCGCCGGAACGAACAGCAGCAACGCAGCGATCACCAGGGCGAGGCTACGCTCCACGACATTGTGCCGATGCGCATAGAGTTCATAACCGCAGCGCGGGCACAGGGCTTTCTCGTCATGGGCAAGTGGCGGCTTGTGCATCAGCAAGTCGCACTCATGGCACGCCACCAAGTTCTCCAGCGGTAAATCTGACAGCCCGGAGGCGTCAACCGGATCTGGCATAAAGGGCTCTTGCTCTGAAAATAAGGGTTCTATTCTAGTGTTCTGGCTCAGAAATAACTGAGCAATTTTGTCTCAATCCTGAAATGTACATTTCTACGGACAAAACAAAACCCCTACCTGCATACGCAGATAGGGGTTTCGGAATTTAATCTTGACGATGACCTACTCTCACATGGGGAAACCCCACACTACCATCGGCGATGCATCGTTTCACTGCTGAGTTCGGGATGGGATCAGGTGGTTCCAATGCTC